>CAMZKT010000041.1 GCA_947311435.1 uncultured Desulfocapsa sp. | reverse complement strand
CGCTGGTGTCTTTGGGGAAATATCTGGAAACCCGTTCAAGATCGCACACCTCTGATGCCATAACAAAACTTATGCAACTCACACCCGAAACAGCAACTCTCCTCGTGGGGGATGAGTTGAAACAAAAAGAAATCCCAGCAGGAGACATTCGAGCCGGGGATCTTATTTTGATTCGCCCGGGGGATCGGATTCCGGTTGATGGAAAAATAAAGAAAGGACAGAGTGTGGTAGATGAATCCATGCTTACCGGTGAGAGTGTACCCGTTACAAAGCAAAAAGGGGATACTGTTATAAGTGGTACTTTGATCAGCAGTGGTTTGCTTCAGGTGGAGGCGCAGCAGGTCGGGCAGGACACCATGTTGTCTCGTATTGTCAGGCTTGTTCAGGATGCTCAGGGGTCCAAGGCGCCCATTGCCAGTATGGCCGACAGGATAAGCCTTTACTTTGTACCTGTAGTGATGTGCATTGCCGTGTTAACTGGTCTGATCTGGTACTTTGCGGGAGCTGCTGATTTTTCAACATCGCTCAGGTTTTTTATTGCGGTACTTGTTATTGCCTGTCCCTGTGCCATGGGACTTGCTACTCCCACATCCATAATGGTTGGCACAGGAAGGGGGGCACAGCTTGGAGTGCTTGTGAAAAGTGGTGAGGCATTGGAAAATGCAGAAAAAATAGATGCGGTTGTATTTGATAAAACCGGCACCCTCACCCATGGCAAACCCAAACTTACAGATACCGTAACAATTGAGACGACAGCGGATGAAGGGGAGCTTCTTTTTCTTGCTGCATCCTGTGAACAGAACTCTGAACATCCATTGTCCGAGGCTCTGGTGCTTGCGGCCAGAGAAAGAGATATTGCCCTGGTGCAGCCGGAATCCTTTGCGGCTATTCAGGGGAAGGGGATACAGGGGGTGGTAAACGGAAAATCTGTTCTGATTGGCAATAAACAGTTTTTGGAAGGGAATGCTATTGCTACCAGCCGTGTGGATGAAAAAGCAGCGGAATTATCTGCTAAAGGAAAGACGGTACTTTTTTTGGCTGTTGAGAACCGTTTGGCTGCCATCTTTGCAGTAGCAGATACCTTAAAAGATGAAGTTCCACAGGCAATGAGAAGAATGAAGGAAATGGGGCTGCGCTTAATTATGTTGACTGGAGACCAGAAAACAACAGCGCACGCAATCGCAGGGCTTGCTGGAATAAAGGAAGTGATTGCTGAAGTTCTCCCGGAAGAAAAATCGCAGACAATCAAGAAATTGCAGGAAGACGGGCTGCGTGTTGCCATGGTGGGAGATGGTATCAATGACGCTCCGGCACTTGCAGGGGCGGATGTGGGAATTGCCATGGGAACCGGTATTGATATAGCGATAGAATCGGGTGATATTGTAGTTATGAAAGGGAACCTGGATGGGGTGATAACGGCACTTTCCTTATCAAGAGCGGTGATGAAGAATATACGACAGAATCTGTTTTGGGCTTTTGGGTACAACGTGGTTGGTATTCCTGTTGCAGCCGGAGTCTTGACGGTCTTTGGTGGCCCTGCCTTAAATCCCATGATTGCGGGTGCAGCCATGGCCTTAAGCTCTGTCTCTGTTGTGAGTAATGCCCTGCGGTTACGGTTTTTTAAGGCCTGATCCTGATTATGGCTGCGGTTATCAATAATAGGGGGCAGAACGAACAATAAGGGACAGACCACGATTTTTCTCAAAAAAGAATCGTGGTCTGTCCCTTATTGTTGCTTAAAATCCTCCATTGGCAGGGACTGCCTGATAAAATTGATGCGACTTTATAGAGAGCTCTTTGATTTTCAAGATGATTTTCTCTTGACTTTTTCCCCCGCAGACTGATATATAGACGCTTGAATTAATGCACGTTCATTTAAGTGCTGCTTCCCGCACAGCAGGGGCAGTACATTTGGAAAATTAACTTAGAGGAAATCTTATGGCTTCAAAATTGGTTGCTCCACATGGTGGAAAAGGTCTTGTTTGTGCACTTCTTACCGGTGCTGATCGTGACGCTGAGCTTGAGAAAGCAAAAGGCTTGAAACAGGTTGAAATTTCCGATCGTGCTAAAGGCGATCTGATCATGCTTGGAATTGGTGGTTTCTCTCCTCTCACCGGTTTTATGACAAAAGCAGACTGGAAAGGTGTTTGCGAGAATTTCACCATGGCAGACGGAACCTTCTGGCCTGTACCCATCACTCTAGATGTTGATAAATCTGAAGGCATCAATGCTGGCGATGAAATTGCCCTCGTAAAAGCTGGCGAGATTTTCGCAACCATGAAGGTTGAAGAAGCATATGAGATGAGTGAAGATGATAAAAAATGGGAATGCGAGAAAGTTTTCATGGGCGAAGGTGAAGAGTCCGTTGATGGAAACTTCTGGAAACTGGCTCCTGAAGATCATCCAGGCGTTATCATGGTTATGGCTCAAAAAGATATGAACATCGCAGGTCCTGTAAAAGTACTCTCTGAAGGTGAGTATCCAGCAGAATATCCTGGTGTATATCTTACTCCTGCACAGACTCGTGCTATGTTCGACGAGCGTGGATGGGCTAATGTTGCAGCACTTCAGCTTCGTAACCCAATGCATCGCTCCCATGAGTTCCTTGCAAAAATAGCTGTTGAAGTGTGTGATGGTGTTCTTATTCATTCTCTCATCGGTAACCTCAAGCCAGGTGACATTCCAGCTGATGTTCGCGTGAAAGCCATTGATATTCTAATTGATAAGTATTTCGTAAAAGAGAACGTAATCAACGCTGGTTATCCGCTTGATATGCGTTATGCTGGTCCTCGTGAGGGTCTTCTTCATGCCACTTTCCGTCAGAACTATGGTGTTAACCATATGCTGATTGGTCGTGACCATGCTGGTGTTGGTGATTTCTATGGCCTGTTTGAAGCTCAGGAAATTTTTGATCGCATTCCTCACACCGGTGATGATGCAAAAGATCTTCTTTGCCAGCCAATGAAAATTGACTGGACCTTCTACTGTAAAGAGTGTGATGGTATGGCTTCTCTTCGTACCTGTCCTCATGACAAAGCTTCCCGTGTAATTCTTTCCGGGACAAAACTTCGTAAGGCCCTTTCTGAAGGTGCTGAGATTGTAGACCATTTTGGTCGTGATGAAGTTCTCGATCACTTGAAAGAATACTATGCAGGGTTGACAGAGAAAGTTGAAGTTAAGATGCAGGGTGCTGCATCTGGCGATGACATGTAATTTGTCAGACAGACTTGCATAAGTCTTTATGGAGGGGAGATACTGCTTTAGTGGTATCTCCCCTTTTTTCGTTTTTGAAGTGCAGGAATTAGGTATCATATTCATGTCTGATTACAATTTAACGGTAGGGCTGGGGCGGCGCAGTTACCCTATTTTCATCGAAGATGGAGCGATGGAAAAAATAGGTTTCGATCTCGCCAGGAGAAATATTGCTTCACGATATGTTGTTATTGCCGATGACCATGTGGCAAAACTTTACGGTTCAACACTTATGACCACTCTGGGAAACAGTGGAATAAAGGCAGAACTGTTGACCTTTCCCAGGGGAGAGGTGTCGAAAAATCTCCAGGTTTTTTCCCGGTTGTCGAGCAGACTTGCTCAGCTCGGGATTGATCGGACATCTGGAATTATTGCTTTAGGTGGTGGGGTTACAGGAGACTTGGCCGGGTTTCTTGCCGCCAGCTATATGCGGGGGATTCCCTTTGTTCAAGTTCCCACCACCCTGCTTTCGCAGGTGGATAGTTCCGTTGGCGGAAAAACCGGCGTGGATATCCCGGAAGGGAAAAATTTGGTGGGTGCTTTTTATCAGCCCAGGGCAGTGTATATTGATACTGCTGTTCTCATCACACTTCCAGTTGAAGAACTGCTGGGAGGAATTGCCGAAGTTATCAAGTATGGTGTTATCTGGGATTACGAGTTTTATTGCTTTATGGAAAGAAATCTGGATGCAATATTGGCACTCGAGCCTTCCGTTATCCAGCAAATGGTTCACTCCTGTTGTGCCATAAAAGCTGAGGTTGTGGCGAAGGATGAACGGGAAGCAGATTTAAGGAGAATTTTAAATTTTGGACACACCATTGGACATGCAGTGGAGGCTGCCTCCGATTACAGCCTGATTCATGGCCATGCTGTGGCCATTGGGATGGTCGCTGCCCTCAGGATTTCTGTTGCCTCGGGGCTGTGTAAACGAAAAGAAGCTGGCAGGGTGGCAACTCTTATTCACGCCTTTGGGCTGCCAACAGAGATTCCTGAAGATATGGATAGAAAACGTATAAAAGCATATATCAAAACGGATAAAAAGTCCGTGGCAGGATCTGTTCATTATATACTGCCCACAAGCATTGGTAGTGTAATCATTAGCAATGAAGTAACTGAAGAACAGGTTGATACTGTCCTACAACGCTAGGCCCTCGCCCGGCCTCCTCTTAACGGAAAACGGAGACAACTCATGCCAATATACGAATTTTATTGTGATGCGTGTAATGTGATCTTTAATTTTCTTTCCAGTACTGTGGACACCTCTACACAGCCGGATTGCCCTCGTTGTGGAAAGAAAGAGATTGCTCGTCAAATGTCTACTTTTGCCACCATCGGAAAGAGTGGTAAGGAGACAGATGATATGATGGAAGGAATGGATGAGACCAAAATGGAAGAAGCATTTTCTTCGCTCATGGCTGAATCGGAAGGGATGAATGAAGAAGATCCAAGGCAGATGGCCACACTTATGAGAAAGTTCACAGAGAAAACAGGCCTGAACCTTGGGGATACAATGGAAGAGGCACTTTCCAGAATGGAAAAAGGAGAAGATCCTGAGCTCATTGAAAATGAAATGGGTGATCGTCTGGATGGAGATGACCTGTTCAGCTTCGGCGGAAAGTCCAGGAAAGGCAACTCCAGAAAAAATGAGCCACCTGGTCATGATGAAAAACTATACAAGCTATAGATGATGGACTCGTAAAAACTCTTCATCTTCTTCGTTACTGCAAATTTATAATATTTTCAACGCACCTTAGTACGCCGAAAATATTATAAATTTCCGTGCCTCGAAT
>CAMZKT010000040.1 GCA_947311435.1 uncultured Desulfocapsa sp. | reverse complement strand
CTTGCGACAAGGTGGTTAACAGCCACCTGCTCTACCAACTGAGCTATCGAGGATCATATCTAACAGGATTTAGCGATAGCAACTCCCTGTAGGGGCACGAATATAAACGAAGGCGACAGGGCTGTCAATAGCTTTTTCCTCATTAATCAAGAGAAAATGTCTTCAAATCCTCAACTCCCAGAAGGACAGAAACGCTCACCTTTTTTCAATGATGATCCCAATTCCCACTACGTAGCACATTGCTATTGCAGCACAGCAGGAAAATCTTTCATAATTGCGGCGATCGCTTCATTTATTTCCTTTGTTACCGACTCCGGATCTTTGCTTGAACCGATACGCTCTTTTCCTGTTCCACGCCAAATCAATTTTTGTTCCTTAGGATCAAGGATATCAACAATCAGGGTTCCCACTTCATACTCTCTTGTTGTAGTTGTTCGCATGCCACCACCCCAAAAAGAATCCCGGTAAAGAGCTCCATACCCATAAGGGCTGTAAAAACTGTCAATGGTATCTATTTGTAATTTTTTATCAATGGCACCAAACCAACTCACAGTGAAATCAGCAGAGGCCGAACCCACTTGCACATACCCTTTGGCCGCCAGAGTTCTTTCCACTGCCTTCCGAACCCTGTCAACAATGAGATCATTATTAACCCGGGCATCATCACTGGGAACCGAGCCATCATCAAGCCAGGCATAGGTCTTGAGTTTGGTAAAATCATATGCTGGATTAAAATCTGTACTAACACTAAGAGTAGAACAGGAGCCGCCCACAAGCAGCACAACTGCAATAAAAACATACTGATAAAATCGTTTCACAATATTCCCCTCTCTGTTCATAAATAGTTATGGGTATTTTGTATTGCGGGATTCAAGAAGCACATTACTGTTGAGGCCGATTCCCAAACATCCCTTTAAGCACTTCCATAGCCTGCTGCATCTGCTCCTGTTCTTCAGGAGTCATTTCCTGCTTTACTCCCTGCATCATTGGCATTCCTCCCTGCCTTTTAAGGCTTTCGGGATCTTTCAACCCGGCAGTGGTCTGCTTCGCCATTTCACGAGCGATGGTATCAGACTGCTGGTCATAGCGTGGTTCGATCCCCTTAGGAAACTTAAAAACATCAGCATCGACCCTGCCCTCTTCCACGGAGATGGCTTCAATTTTCATTTTCATCCCCATCATATTGCTTTCCAATAAAAGGGGAATTTCAGAACCGTGGAGACTGTAAACAACTGTCCCCATAATCTCTGCACGATCACAACTGTATTCAAGAATTTTCTTTGCATTCTGTTGAACAGCACCTCCAAGCCCTTCAGCCAGAGATCCACCCATTTTTTCAGCATTGTTAGCAACAATATCTCTGTCAGCTGCGGAAAGCTGGTTATACTCTTCAATCATATATTTTTTTGGGTTAACACTTTTTGTTCCCGTTCTGTGGGTTAAGTCAAAACTATACACCCAATCCGAATTTTCGATTTCCACGGTCTCATTCACCATACTCATCCCCATCATGTTCATTCTGGTAGTATGATAGGTGGCAACCTCCCGCCCGTAATCCCGAATATAAACCACCTCACTTCCGTTCTCCATGCCACTGACGGTGTAGTGAATAGTGGCCTCCTCAAAGGGGAGTTTTGTATCCCATGGACTTTCTTCTCCTGCAAAAACACATAAAGGCATTACCAGTAATGTCAAAAGAACAAACACGTTTTTCCTTTTCATTCCCACTTCCTCTCATTTTGAATGATACCTAAATCCTGCAACCGACAATTGCTCTTTCGAAAACAATACATAAAACGCTGCAACAAAGTATGAATCATTTTCTTCATTTTCTGAAGTGCAGGATTGAGATGATAACCGTGCCCCCTGCCTTATAGAGTTACAAGACTAGCAAGACAGATGCTATAGTACAATCTTTCCCGATTTATACTGAGTTGCGGTTAATGGAAAAAGGCCCCCAACTCTGACAAACCGGCATCACCTCCAGACGATTAATGTTTACATGGGCAGGACGATCGGCCAGCCAATAGACCATCTCAGCAATATCAACTGGAGTAAGTGGCTCAGTTCCTTCATATACGGCATCCGCCTGCTTTCGATCTCCATGAAAGCGAACCACGGAAAATTCAGATTCAGCAAGACCAGGTTCAATGGTTGACACCCGTACTCCAGTACCATGCAGATCGGCTCGTAAATTATTAGAAAACTGTCCGACAAACGCTTTCGTTGCCCCATAGGTATTTCCCCCGGGATAGGGCCAGGAACCTGCTATGGATCCCATATTGATAATATGGCCCCTGCCACGCCGTACCATGTTTGGCAATAGTGCGTGAGTTACATACATCAAGCCTTTGATATTGGTATCAACCATGATTTCCCAATCTTCAAGTTTTGCATCCTGCGCAGGCTTCATTCCAAGTGCCAGACCTGCGTTGTTAATCAACAGATCAATATCTCCATGTGACTTGGGCAGCCCTTTCACCAATGCCTCAACCTGAGTCCTTTCACGCACGTCACATTGAACCGCATGAACCGCAACCTGTTTGAATGTTTTCTGCAAATCCTTTAAGCGATCCATTCGTCTTCCGCACACTACAAGATCCCACCCTTTTTTTGCAAAGATCTCAGCACAAGCCCTGCCAAAACCAGACGTTGCACCAGTTACCAATACTGTTTGTGTCATTTTTATACAGCCTCCATATTAAAAGATTCAGCCGCCTTTTTCATGTCCTGGTCACTGAGATAAAAATGGGGTGCAACCCGGATATATTCTGAGCGAAGCGTAACAACAATTCCATTTTGCAAAAGCCGTTCGACTAATTCTCCTGCATCTGTTTTGGGCAACAGAGCGAGGATTCCTGATCTATGAGCTTCTGAAAACAGGAAAGGCCGAAAGAGATCAGGATCAAGATGCTGCAAAAAAACATCCTGAAGTCTTAAAACTTCTGTACGAATATCTTCCATGGAATAGCGGAGAAATATGTTTTCCAGCAATCCATTCAAGGCTGCAAGGTGCTCCCATGGCAGTGTGGAATATTCAAATTTACACCCATCTTCATGGGGGGCCCAGGTATGATCAAGATATTCAATCCCCTGCTGCATGGAAGAAGAACCCACCATGGTAAGCGCAATTTTGTCCCTGAACGCAGGGCTTGTATAGAGAAGTCCGGCGCCAAAAGGCCCCATGAGCCATTTCCAACAGGAAACTGCGACAGCAGAGACATTACACCCTTCGGGATAAAGAGGAAGGCAGCCCACGCTTTGAGCACCATCAACAACCAGATCAATCATTCGTTCTTTACAAAACGCACCAAGTTCCTTGAGATCTGCCGCATATCCACTGCTAAACTGTACATGACTCAAGGCGATAATTCGTGTCCTGGAATTAACCTTTCGGATAAGCTCCTCCATAGACCAGGCACGTGGTGAACAAATACCCGACAGGGAACCAACGGGATCAGTATCATCGAGCAAAACAAGCTTCACACCTCTATTCTCCTGGAGACGCCAAGGGTAGTGGTTACTCGGAAACTCATGGACATAGCTTATTACTTCGTCACCAGGCTGAAAAGGATAGCCGTTGGCAATAAGACACATCCCTTCCGCTGTGTTATGAACACTGGATATATTCTCCGCATTGGTTTTGAACATTTGGCCAACCTGTTGATGAAAGCGTTGCAGTACTCCGTAAAATTCCGGCAGGCGACGAACCCCTCCTTCTGCCATGGCATCCAGGAAACCCTGCGCAGCTTCTTTTGCATGACGCTGCATGGGAGAAATTGCGCAATGCGAAAGAAACACCCCATTCTTTTTGGCCGGGAACATCTCTTCACTCTTCTCAAACATGGCCTTCCTCTCCTATTCTTTCTCTAAAGTACTTTTTCCGGAAATTGGTAGTGTTTCATCAACAAAGCAGCGCATCTGTTGTTCAAATGAGCAAAATCGAAAACCAACTCTGCCCTGCGCTGTCCTTCATTATCGACCAGATACTTATAAATATCGATAAACGGAATAGTGTATTCACTGCAATATTCTCGATATGCCTTATTTAGCTGTTCGGTATAGCTCCTTCGTTCTTCATATGTGGCCGTAAAGGGGTAAACAAGTCCACGTTTCCACTTCTCCGCGTCTTTCCCTATAAAGTCACCGGTTGGAACCACATTAAAAACATGAATTCGATACCCCATCTTACGGAGCTGATGAACATAGGAAAGATAACGATTTGCGGTATTATCTATAAGAGTTTCAACGGGAGTACCCAATTGCTGATGTTTATATTTAATATGAAGACGAACATCCACCTCACCAAAACAAAAGACTAACTCTTTGTCCTGCAAGCCATTGAGGATTTTCAGCAGTTTTTTTTCATGCCGTTTAAGGTTGTAAGCAGTTTTACCATCAAGCTTGTTATGCCCCGCCAAAACCCGGGAATCTGCAATTTGCCCGTGCCCCTCAAAACAACGCCTGGAGTGGCTGTCGCCCACTGCAAATATTTTTCTATGCATGTCCCATTTCTTCGAAAAACTATTCGGGAAGATTCGCCAATCCCTTCCTCCCCAGATAAGGTTTCAAAGATTCTCCCGTGGCAGTGTTCAGTGTCTGGCGGTTGTTGTACAGAGCAATCAATGACAAAGCCAGGCGGGACTGAGTACGAACAAGATCCCGCTGAACCTCATTCAGTCTGGCCAGTGACTCCTGCCCGGCGTTATAACCTTCTTCCACGAGATCCCTGCTCTGCTCCACAAGTTTTACCGATGCACGTTGTAATAAAAGCTGATCTCTTGCCTGTTTGAGCCGGGTAATCGCCTGCCTTACTTCACTGTGCACCTTGTTTTTTTCCTGATCAAATGTCCGCGCGATCTCCCTTCGATAGGCCTTGGCTTCAGCCACACGAGCCCGGTCAGAACCGCCTTTAAAAAGATTATAAGTGAGATTTAAAGAGAGAGTGGAGCCAAAGTCATCTGCTGCAAAATCCACATTTCCCAAACGGTCTCCCGCAACAACTCCATTCAATGAAAGCCTTGGATAAAAAGCCGCCCTATTCACTTCAATGGCCAATTCTGCCCGTTGAAGCATACATTCCCGGCGCGTAAGATCTGGTCTGGATTCCATGGCAGCATCCAACAGGTCTCCCACTGACAATTCAAAAAAATCACTCTCATCAACCATGTCCACCCGACTCAGCGTCATTCCTTCGGGCAATTTCCCACTTTCACGTCCCATCAACACAGAAAGACCGAACAAAGCAATATCATAATCCCGCTCGGCAAGTAAAATATCTGTTCGTGCGTTATTCATCTGCACCTTAAAATTCAGTACCGCAGAAAGTGAACCGGAACCAGCATCCAGACTGAGCTGAGCGTCCCTGGCCTGCCTGGCATTAAAAGAAAAATCCGCCTCTGCAATGGTTTTATTGTACAGAGCCAATTGAGCACTATAATAACTTTCAGCAACGGATTGCAGGAGAAGACGCATACCATCCCGCCTGGCTTGTTCACTTTCCTGGTATCCATATTCTGCAATTAGAGTGGAAAATTTCCTCGAAAATCCATCAAAAAGCAGCCAGGAAGCCCTCAGTGACAACTCGAACTGTTCGCTGCTTCGGGAAATCTCCCTGCCCCCTGAAGCATCGGAAAGGACAGCCGCATCATTTTGTGACATTCGACTTGCCATGGCAGTCCCGCCCGCCTCCACGCCTGGCCAATAAAGAGCCTCTGCCTGGGTAATCCGGTATCGTGCCTGCTCCACACGTTCCGCAGCCGCCGCAAGGCTTGGGTTGTCGGCAAGCGCAATCTGCTGGGCCGTGACAAGATCAAGACGCTGTATCTCATCAAGAGATTTACATTCACCAAGACCTCCACCGCTTACACAAAGAAACGTCAGGAAAAAGAAAACCATTTTTTGCTTCAATGCTGGTACCTCTTCATGTTTTCGGTGCCCTTGGTTCAAGGGATTCACGCGTTACCCATTCGCCACTCCAGACCTTAACAACGAGCATCCTGAAATCATTCACGATAACCAATAAACTGGGGATTAACACCAGAGTGAGTATAGTGGCAAATATCACCCCGCCGGCCACTGAAAGGGCCATGGGAATAAGAAACTTCGCCTGGAGATCCGTTTCCAGAATGAGCGGTGCCAACCCACCCACTGTACTGATAGACGTAAGAAAAATTGCCCGAAACCGCCTGGCTCCCCCCTGGATAATTGCCTCAAACAACTTCATCCCGCCAGCGAGATTCTCGTTTACTCGTTCAATCAAAACAATGGCGTCATTGATCACCACTCCGGATAGTGCCACCATTCCAAAAACAGACATCATCGAAAGACTGTAACCAAGCAGTAAATGGCCAACAATAGCACCGATAATGCCAAAGGGAATGGTACAAAGAATAATAAATGGCTGCACATACGACCGGAACACAGTGGCAATAATGACGAATATTCCAACCATGGCAATGGGAAAACCAATTTTAAGTGAGGAGAATGACTCACGCATATTTTTCTTGGATCCCTGCATGGCCAGATGAATCCCAGGATATTTTTTTTCCAACTCTTTGAAACTCGTCTCTCCCAGCTCGGCAAAAATCTCACCGGAATTAGCAAGTCGATTATCCACCTCAGCAGTTACTCTTACCCGACGCATTCCGTCTGTTCGTGTTATCGTGGAGAAACCTGGAACAAAACGAATATCTGCAACCGAAAGTAAGGGCACCTCACCGCCATGTTGAGTACGAATGGAGATTTTCTCAAAATCTGATATTCGGCTGCGCTCTTCAGTAGTGTAGCGTACCTTAACGCGGATATCATCACTGCCACGCTGTAAGCGAAAGGCTTCATTCCCATAAAACCCGGAATGAACCTGCCTGGCGAGATCTTGGACAGTAAATCCAAGAGTTGCTGCTTCCGGTTTCAAACGTAACTGTAATTCATTCTTCCCCTGCGCATAATCGGACCGAATCTGATACACCCCACGATATCCTGTAAGCACCCCCTGCAAATCGTCAGCTGCCTGTAAAAGTTCGTCCATATCACGCCCTTGAAGCCACACCTCAATCTCCGCACCCGAAGGCCCGGCATTCATTCCACCAAACGAGAGACTTTTTACGCCGGGGATTCCACCCACTTCCTTCTCCCAGGCGATGAGCAAATCGTTGGAATGTACACCTCGCAGCTCTGACGGAAGAAGGATAATTTGAACAGACCCCATGTGTGACCCTGTTGCCCCCATGGTTCCCGACAATACCTGCCCCACCAGAGATAATCGTTGACGAATAAGAGGCTCCCCGCTTACTGTTTCTGTTCTCTCCGCTAAACGGACAAATGCTGCCTCAATCTGTTCCAGAGCAGTGCTGGTCACATCGGGCGGAGTACCTTCAGGAAATTCAACCGTGGAAGTGATGACAAAGCCATCAAGTTTGGGAAAAATCTGAAACTTCACAAAACCTCCCCTTAGCAGGCCAACACTAGCCATAAGCACTGCAATTGCCACTGCAAGCGTGACATACCGCCAGTTCAGAACTTTCTTAATAAATGGGATGTAGCGTTTTTCGATAAATATCTCAAGCCCGTTACTCACTGCAAAGCGATACCGTTCAATAACAGCAAAGGGCCCCCACCGTTTCTTTGCTTTATTCAAGTCCGGTAAATGACTGAGATGTGCCGGTAACAGGAAAAGTGACTCGACAAGGGAAATCAGGAGGCAGGAAATCACCACAACGGGGAGAATGGCGATAAATTTTCCCATGGTTCCCCCCACATAAGCCAGAGGAATAAAAGCAACAATTGTCGTGCTCACTGCTGCCAATACCGGCATGGCGACCTCAGAAACACCATTTACGGCAGCAGCAAGTGGCGGTTCTCCCTTTTTCCGATGTACATAAATCGCCTCACCCACCACAATTGCATCATCCACCACAATCCCAAGTACCATAATCAACCCGAACAGCGACACCATATTGATGGTGGCATCAACTGACCAGAGAAGAAACATGGCACCGGCTATGGAAATGGGAATCCCCAAACCCGCCCAGAAAGACAGGCGTAAATCAAGGAACAACCAAAGCATGAAAAATACAAGACCAAGTCCCAACATACCATTACGTGTGAGAAGGCGTATCCGGGAACGGAGAGAGTCCGTGGTGTCATAAAAGACAGATATATGCACCCCGGGTGGCAATGTTATTTCCTTTTCTGCAACAAAAGCCTGTATCGCATTTGAGATCTCAATAGCATCTTCTGCTTCAGTTTTGGAGATTTGAACAAACATTGCCCGTTTATCATCAATGTTCGCTAAAATAGGATCTTCAGTGAAGCCATCACGTATTTCTGCAATACGGCTAAGGGGGATAAGCTCACCTTCGGGACTTGACAACACCACAATATCTGCCAGTTCCTCACCTGTGTATTTTCGCCCTACTGTACGTATCCTTATCTCTTCACCGATGGTACGTAACGTTCCACCAGCCAGAGTGATACTGGATTTCCGTACGGCCGATGCCACCTGTTCAAAACTTAACCCATATTTACGGAGCTGCTCTTCAGAAACCTCTATCCCGATCTCGTAGTCCCGGGTACCATAGACCTCGACCTGGGAGATGAGGGGTATCTGCTTGATCTCATCTTTGATCCGTTCTCCCCACTGCTTGAGCTGTTTTTCACTTAAATCTCCGGAAAGAGAAAGCAAAGCGACAACCTGCTTTCTGACAATTTCTCTGATAATAGGTTTTTCAGCATCAACAGGCAGGGTGGAAATAGCATTAACATGTGACCTCACACGATCAAGCACTTCGGCAGTGTCATAGCCATCTTCCACATCAACGATGACAGTTGCCACATGCTCTTTTGACTTTGTGGTGTACTGCTCTATCCCTTGAATGGACTCCAGCGCCTCTTCAATCTTCTGATTAATCCCCTCTTCCACCTCTTCCGGATCGGCACCCGGATAGGCCACAGTGATCACAATTTTATCAATGGAAAACTCCGGGAAGCTCTCCCGTACCATCATCTTAGTGGCTAGAAATCCGGCAAAGAAAATCAACAACAGAAGGATATTTGCAAAAACGGTATTCCGGGCAAAGGAGGCAAGCAGCGTATTCATTATTCGTAACTATTCAGGTGAAAGTGAAAAATCAGCAAAAACAGCGAACTGTAACTGTTCAGCAGTGCTTTATATGTGTTCAAGCAGGCTTGCGAACTAGAGTAGTTCTCTGTGAGTAAACCTGATCGAACACAGATGAAGTGCTGCTGAACAGTTACCATTATTCTTTCAATGTGGTCTTAGAAGATGAGCGAGTTGCAGTTGTATGTGTGCCTGACAACTCAACAAGGCTTCGCTCCAATGGAGCCACAAGACGTGTGGTTATCACCATGTCACCGGGATCAAGTCCTTCACTGATATATGCCATATTGTCCTGAACTCTTACCACCTTTACCGGAACTGTCTCAAGTCGATTATTGCGAACAACATACACTGTATTTTCAAAACTCACTGCCCGACGCGGAAGCTCCACCACCTGCGACATGGATCTCCCTGGAATTACTGCCCGGCAAAACATCCCCGAAACAAGTGGTATGGATTGAGAAGAACCTGCGAATTGTTTGGAATCAATCTGCAGGATCACCTTCACTGTTCTGGTCTTTTTATCAAATGAGCTGACTCTCTGCAAAAGAGCAGTGGCCCGATTTTTTTCATTTTCAGTCCAAAACACTTCACAGGATACTGGAGTAAGTGAGGAGAACCAACCCACACCGACATTTTCAACAGACTCGTCAACTGCGAATTGCAACCATTGAAAAACATCACGACTATCGATCGGCACCTCTAATTCAAGAATGGAATCGTCAGCAAGCCCCATAACGACCTTTCCCGGCGCCACATACTGCCCCTTCTCAATACTCTTACTGGTAATCCGACAGTGAAAAGGGGCAAAAAACCGACAACGCTCCAGGTTAATCGCAGCACGAACCATGGCCTGTTCAACCTGAGCCAATCTATCGGCAGAACTATTGGCCAATTTTTCAGCATGTTCCACCCCTGCCCGTGTCCCAACTTTTTTCTTTTCAAAAAGAGTCCGAACCCGTGCCAGTTCCTTCGTACTAATTTCTTTATCCCGCTTCAGAATAGCAAGCCGCTTCTTATTAGACTCATATTCACTTCGGTAATCCCTGTCATCTATTGCAAAAAGTAACTCTCCACGTCGGATAAGCTCACCTGTCTGCAGGTTTGGATGGAGTTCTGTTACCTTCCCTGCAACTTCTGCGGATATATTCACCGTACGGATGGAACGTAGCTCACCATGAGCCTCTATAAAAACGGGGACATCCTTCAGGGTGACAGCCTCTACCTCCACCTTTAAAGGCCTCTCCTCCGGTGTTGTGTGAGAAGGAGCTTTCTTTCTACTCTTCAAAAAAGAAAACACACCGAACCCGATGAATAAAATAACACAACAGGCAACAACCCTGATAAGTATGCCTGCCCCCATGTTCTTTTTGTTTTGTTGTCCTTTGATGGTCATTCCGAATATCTGCCTTTTTAGTAACTGTTCGATTTTTTTGCAGATTTTACAATTTCACCTGAATAGTTACCCTTTATAAAAGAAACTGTTCTAATTCAGCCTGTTTCTTCCAGTAAGTGGTCTTTGAGGATCTCATATATCGCAGGACGCTTTTCTTTTATTTCAGCCACAGTTAAGCCTTCCAGAGAATGAGGATATTTCAGCCAGTCAGTTGTTTCATGAACCGCGTAATCTGGGGCTTTTCCTGTCTGGTTACGAATCGGTTTATAATAAGGTACAGCAACACGAATATCTTCCGGGGTATTGAGTCGTAACCTGCGGCGAAGTTCTTTAATGATAGCCTCCACAGACCTTCCGGTATCAAAAACATCGTCAACAATGAGCAAGCGATCACTGTGACGCATGTTTTTCACCAGATAATTCAGACCGAAAAGCTTTATCTCTCGTGTTTGATTGTCGATCCCACTATAGGAAGAAGTTCGGATTGCAATATTGTCAGTCTGGATACCATGAAACGCCAGAAACTCCTGGACAGCAATACCAATCGGTACGCCCCCACGCCAGACAGCAATAATAAAAGTGGGCCTGAATCCACTTTTCAGAATCTGATGTGCCAGCTTAAAAGAATCTTCCAATAAACCCTGTGCAGTTAAGTATTTCTTATCCATAGGTAATTATATAAGCCCCGCCATGAATTGAATTGAGAATATATTTTATACAAGTATTATCTAAAAAAGGGTATCCTAAAAGCGATATATGAACCAGATGTACTTTTTTACAACTTCTCCATATCTATTCTACCAGACAAGGAACTGCCAAAAATCCGAATCGTAAGTATTCACAAATAACATATCTATCTATTATTACAGCATGAACAAAATATTTCTTGATGAAGAAAACTTGATTTTGGATTCATTCTCCCTGGGAGTACAGGTGTATGAAAGTGGATTCCGTCCCACATTCATCGTGGGTCTGTGGCGAGGTGGAAGTTCGGTTGGAATCTATGTTCAGGAGTGCCTGCAAACACTCAGGATACCAACTAATCATATTTCACTGCGCACATCCTACTGCGGCCAACCGTCCTATCAGGAAATGGTGGCATCGGCCGATGCCGAGATCAGGGTACATGGAACCCAATATCTTCTGGAAAATTTAAACGCTGAGGACTCTTTATTGCTGGTGGATGATGTTTTCAGTACGGGAAAGAGTATGGAAGCCGTCATTAAACGATTAAGCCGGCATTTGAAAAGGAATATGCCGCATCAGGTAAAAATCGCGGCTTTATGGCAGCGTCCATCTTTTCAGGAAAGCAGAGTAGAACCGGATTTTGTAATTCACAAAACAGAAGACTGGCTGGTTTTCCCCTATGAACTCAGTGGATTATCCATGGATGAAATCAAAAAGCACAAGCCGTTCCTGTTGCCCTATCTGGATGTGTAAAACCAATTTTTGAAACAAATGAGACCGAGGGAATAATGGGATTTTTAAAAATAGAAGGAAAGACCTTTGTAATATTTGGCCTTGCAAATAAAAAATCCGTGGCAACAGCCATCGCTAAAGTATTGGATGAAGAAGGAGCAGAGCTTATTCATGTGGTTCGCTCCGAGCAGCGTGCCGAGGCTGCTCGAAAACTCTTCCCGGACTCCAAGGTGTTTCTGTGTGATGTGGAAGATGAAGAAAACATAATCAGGGTACGTGAGCAAATAGCTGAGGCCGTAAATGAATCAGAAGGCGGGAGAATCGACGGTCTTGTCCATTCAATAGCCTTTGCAAATTACTCCGAAGGATTAACACCCTTTCACGGTACGTTAAAAAAAGACTTCCTCCAGGCCTTTGACATTTCATGCTTCTCCTTTATCTCTATCTGCAACCACTTCCGTGAGCTTTTTTCCCGTGAAGCATCGGTGGTCACCATTTCCATCTCCACCACCAGCATGGCTGCAGAAAATTACGGATACATGGCTCCTATCAAAGCAGCGCTCAATTCCTCCATCTGTTTTCTGGCAAAATCTTTTTCTTCTTTTTCCGAAGTACGTTTTAATGCGGTGGCTCCCAGCCTGTTAAAAACATCCGCCTCTGCCGGAATTCCCGGATACGTTGACTCCTACCTTTATGCTGAAAAGGCCATCCTCCGGAAAAAAGCTCTCAAAACCACCGAAGTCGCTGATCTTGCATCCTTTCTCCTCTCCCCAAGATCCTCTGGAATCACAGCTCAAACCGTGGTGGTGGATGCCGGTATGTCGGCAAACTATTTTGACTCTGAAATCGTCAAAGGTGCTCTCGGCTGATTGAAGTGACGAGTAAACACTCCCGTGAGCAGATTGCAAAATACAAAACACACTGAAAGAGAAAACTCATGACCTGCAAAAACATTGATATAAAAGAACGAATAATCGTAGCGCTCGACGTGGAACATCCTGATTTGGCGAAAGATATGGTGAAACGCTGTGAATCCCATACCCGATATTTCAAGGTTGGGCTTCAATTGTTTATGGCAAGCTACTTTGAAGTGGTGGACTGGATTATTGATCGTGGACACAAGGTCATGCTTGACCTGAAATTCTTTGATATCCCGGAAACGGTAAAACTTGCAGTGGAGCAGGTGAACAGCCGGGGAGTATCACTTGCCACCATTCATGGCAATGATGCTATTATTCGTGCAGCAATGGAGTCAAGGGGAGACTTGCAACTCCTTGCTGTAACCGTACTTACCAGTTTTGGCGAAGAAGATTTACGTGCCATGGGCATGACTCAGTCTGTGGAAGATCTGGTTCTTTTTCGAGCCAGACGCGCCCTGGAACTGGGCTGCGATGGTGTGGTGTCTTCCGGTCTTGAGGCTGAACGATTACGAAGGGATCTCGGTGACAAACTCCTGATCGTAACTCCTGGAATCAGGCCGGGATTAAATATCAGTGATGGCGCAGATGACCAGAAACGAGTTATCACCGCTGGACGCGCCATTGCCACTGGTGCCGATCATGTTGTCGTTGGCCGCCCGATCACCAAAGCCGATGATCCGATTAGAGTTCTTGAGGAAATGCAGCAGGAGATCGTCGATACTATTTAAAAAATTGTTATTGCTCACGGGGGACACGACTTACGTCCACAAAACAGCAGGCTCGTGATTGTTTACAAGGAACCATGTTTTTTTTGCAGGCACGTTGGCATGGACTACGCGTGATCGTAACCCCTAAGGCAACATGACCGCAGGAAGATGCTCTATCCTGAAATACACAAAAAATCAATTTGGTTGATCGTAACGAAACCTGTTCGATTGTATCATATCAACGGACTCTGCCAGCTGAGTAAGAAATTCCATGCTTTCAGATGAAAGGTCTATAAATTCAAGACCGTGCTTTGTTCCTCTGGACGTGCGGGATATCGCCTGTTCTTTGAATCTGAAGAGCTTACCTATACGCCCCTCAAGAAGAATCCTGTCACCAATGGAAAGGGGGGACGGCGTTGTTAGGAGGAGTCCACCGGGGCTGATATTCAATATCATTCCAGGATGATGCCGACCAGAATTTGTGTTTTGACAAAAGATCATGAGATCGTCGTTCGTTATCTGCTTTTTCTCTATTCTTCTGAATTTTCGACGCTCTTTTGTTTGCCGTTTCTTTGTAGAGCTGGATCTGAGAATAACTGCTTGTTGAGTATCTGCTGTCAGATCAACCCGATTCGTTGATGCGTCACTGCTGAAAACAGGCGTCGAAGAACGTGCAATATCATCCTTTTTGTCCTTCTTGTTCTCATCATCCCAAAACAGAGAGCTTAATGCGTTCTCCCGAGTTGTTTCGTCACGAATTGTTTGATCCAG
>CAMZKT010000039.1 GCA_947311435.1 uncultured Desulfocapsa sp. | reverse complement strand
GAGGTTTCTTGGACCATGTCATTTCGGAGACATGAATCAGCCCTTCAACACCTTCTTCAAGCTCAACAAAAACACCGTAATCAGTGATGGAAACAACTTTACCAACGGTCTTTTCACCCACTGGGAATCGCTCTGCCACGGTGGCCCATGGATCAGCTTTGAGCTGTTTTACACCAAGAGATACTCTATCATGTTCTTTGTCATATTTGAGGACTTTGACTTCCAGTTCCTGACCTACCTTATACAGTTTGGCTGGATGAGAAACGCGTCCCCAGGAGAGGTCTGTGATGTGACAGAGACCATCCATGCCACCCATGTCAATGGAGAGACCGTAGTCTGTAATATTAGTGATCGCTCCCTTAATGATTTGCCCTTCCTGGAGTACAGAGCGCATTTTTTCACGGAGTTTAGCACGAGCCTCTTCAAGGATTGCACGACGAGAGATAACCACATTGTTGCGTTTGCGGTTGAATTTGAGAATTTTAAAATCAAAAGATTCGCCAATCAGGGCATCTAGATCTTTTACGGGACGGAGATCGATCTGAGAATAGGGAAGGAATGCAGGTACACCGATATTGACGGACATCCCGCCTTTAACGCGACTCTCAATTTTACCTTCGATAGTTTCATCTGCTTCCTGGATTTTGGCAATATCTTCCCATACTTTGATTGCTATGGCCTTTTCCCGTGACAGCAGGAGCCCACCTTCGTCTTTACGTCGTTCGACGAAGACTTCAAATGTGTCGCCAACATTAAATTCAATGCCTTCATCCAGTTGGAATTCGGACTTGGCAATATAACTCTCTGCTTTGTCTCCGACATCCACAAGGACATAATCGTCCACGGTTCCAATGATGGTACCGATAGTAACGTCACCGACGTCAACCACTGTGTTGTTTTCTTCCATTTCGAAGAGTTCGGCAAAGCTCATCTCTTCGTCATTGTCCTGGACTGCCTGGTTAAGTTCCTCTGTCATGGTTTCTGCTCTTCTTGCGGCCTAATATAATGGCCAGTTTGTTGAATTTCAGGGGTTACTCCCCTGTCGTTTGCCGATGGCTGTCACCGACTCTCAAAATAGGAAAGGTTACAGTCTCGTAACCGTAACCTTTCTTAATAATAAATCACCACTGTATAGCAAAAGAAAAATGGAAAGACAAGAACTTCTTGAGGGGGGATAAAAAAAACTGTTGGCAAGTGCCTCCAGTGCAGGGGGCGTGTCTGCCAGAATGGGGCATGGGGAAGATATTGTTTTTTATAAGGCTATCCCTGGATCAGTGTTTTGATGATGTCTTTTTTCCCGATGACACCAACAAGCTTTTCGTTTTCTGTAACAGGGATGGTGTGAATATTGTCTTCGGCCATGATGGTGGCGATCTCGTCAAGCGGTGTTTCCGGGTGTATGGTCTGCGGTTTTCCGCTACAGATTTCCGAAACTTTTGTTCCAGCAATTTTCTTCATCTCTGCTTCCATTTTGTCTGGGTTTTCCAGATAGAATACCGAGTCGAGGATGGTGATGACAGTTGGGATGTGGAGTTTTTTAGATTGATCGATGAGGTCACTTTCTGTAACTACGGCGATGATTTTTTCATCATCCCCAAGTACAGGAACTCCACTGATATTGTTGCTGGTTAGGATGCGGGCAAGTTCAGAAACCGGGGTTGCTTCGCGAACGGAAATGACTTCCGATGTCATGATATCTCGGGCTGTGAGCATGGTGTCACCAATAGCGTAATTGTTATGAGGCTTGTACGAGATCTGTTTAACTTTCTCAAGAGTTATACCATCTTTGGGGAAGAATCTCAAAACTAATCCATTCTGGACGGGTCGGTACACTGGAAGTCCGGAAGATCCTGTTCCACAATGAACAGTTACCGATCGGTGGTCTTGCTCATTTGTCAGTCCCACCTGAATAGCAACTATTGCAGATTATAACTGAGCAGTCATCATGGTCTTACGGATTCTCCGGGTTCGTTCACTTTGGTAAATACCTAGCGACTATAAGCACTGATTTCCGCCATTAATGAGCCAAACAGGTCTTCATAGCTTGGAATCGCCTTGCGTAGAATGGTTAAAAGTTCAGGGATTTCCCGGTCATTTACCACAAGGTTGGCAGAATTGGCCAGAGCTTCAAGATCGTAGAGTGTGGAAAATGTCTTTCCCACAAGGATGTAAAAAACAAAGCGGCGCTTATTCATGGGCATATCTCTCATAAATTGATGGAATGATGATTGTTCAAGTTCGTCCCTTTCAAAATTTGAGTGAAGTATGACACTTGCAAAATTTACAAACTGCATTTTTCCAATGGCTTCCTGGCTTGTTTCGGCAAAGCTTGCCTGGTACCCTATACTTTCAACGGCCTTGATTATGGTATCCAGGTTCTTTCCGGGTTGAACAAGAATAAGGGTTTGCGGAATATCTTCCACGGCCTCTTCCTCTTCAAAAGTTCCTTCCTTCAACCATGAGATGTCTGGCGGTGCTGGTGGGTTGATGGAAGATTTATTAGAAGAACCTCCACTGCCACTGACGATGTTGTGGCCCAGGACCAGTGCTTTTTGGCAGTGTGGGCATGGAAGGCGCAGAGTCCTTCCGGGAGCCAGCCGTTCAAGGCCTTTGGTGATCTTTTTGCTGAGTGCTAGCTTTTTTGAGCAATTTTTGCAAGTTATGTTCATTGATCTCCTCTTTACCAGCGGGGTTGTTCCTCTTCTTCCATGGCTAGTCCGGAGAGGGTTGTTGTGGATTCTCCACGTGAAGACTTTATTATATCAAGTCCACGGGAAACCTCATTCTTGTAGGAGCAGTAACGAAGGGCTGTCTCCTCGGTGATGAGCTGAGATTCGTATATTTCAAGAATGTGCTGATCGAAGGTGCGCATGTCCATAGCCGAGCCCTGTTGGATGACCTTGTAGAATGTTTTTTCTTCATCTTCACCATTCAGGATCAAATCTTTTACTCGTAAACTTGTGCACAGTACTTCCATGGCGGCAATTCGCCCTCCGTTAATTCTGGGGAGGAGGCGTTGTCCAACAATCCAGCGGACAGTGTCAGCCAGGCGGTTTCGTATCTGTGGTTGTTCTTCCTGCTCGAACATACCAAGGATACGGTTAATGGTCTGTCCGGCATCAATGGTATGAAGAGTGGAGAGGACAAGATGCCCGGTTTCTGCTGCTGTTAATCCTATTTCCATTGTTTCTCTATCTCGCATTTCACCAACCAGTATGACTTTTGGTGCCTGGCGGAGGGCTGCCCGCATTCCTGAAGCAAACGAACTAAAGTCATTTCCCAGTTCTCTTTGATTAAAGGTGGCCTTGACATGGGGATGAACATATTCGATGGGATCCTCAAGAGTTACGATATGGACTGATCGATCCATGTTGATTTTATGGAGGAGCGCTGCAAGTGAGGTTGTTTTACCGCTTCCAGTAGCTCCTGTAAAAAGAACCAGGCCGTTAAGCTCAGTTGCCATCTTGTTGAAAGATTGTGGAAAATTCATTCCTTTTATAGTGGGAATAGTCGTTTCCAGTTTTCTGAGGATTGTGGTGAAGCATCCTTTTTGAGTGAAAATATTAACTCTGAAACGGAGGCTGTCACCAAGTGTATAAGAAAGATCGCAGGATCCATTTTCCACAAGATCCCGTAATAAACGTTTATTGTTGCCTATTAGGTTTAGAGCAAAGACTTCGGTTTGGAAGGGAGTGAGCTTTTGCACCGGAGGTGTAACACTGACAGGTTTTAGTACACCTGCTGATTCTACTTGAAGTGTTTTGCCAACCGTTATGTTTAGATCGGAAACATTACTGTAGGATTCAAGCATAGACGTGATCCAGTAATCAATTTCTGTTTGTTTCATCCAGTCCTCCGGAAATTTTTATATACACAAAGTCTTTTCATAGTATATTGCCATGAAAGAGGCAGAAAATTCAAATCTATTTTGCTTTCTGTCGGAAGTTTGCCTTTTTTCCAATCAGATTCGTTTGTGCAACGACCCACATTCAAGCGTGGAAAAGGATGTTTGTGTCGCTGATCAGACAGTCGGAAATATAAGATTTGCAGGACAAGTGCTTTGGTGGTAACCCTAAATTTTTGACTTCAGTGATTCTTCACGATTTTTTGTTATTGTTCCTGGTTTTACTGAGTAGAGCACTAAATTTATAACATATAGAGAACAGAGCTTGAGGTGAAATATCATGACGATCCCATTACGTAGCAACACAACAACTCAAGGGCGAAAAAT
>CAMZKT010000038.1 GCA_947311435.1 uncultured Desulfocapsa sp. | reverse complement strand
TAATAGTAGACCAGGGACAACAGCAGCTTTAAATAGATCTCCTACGCTTAGGTGCATCTGGTCGCCTAGAACAATCAATACAATAGATTTTTAGAGCGGTACAGTTCCAGCAGTGAATATTCCAGGACATTGCCAATGGGGGAATGAAATTTACGACAGGCATGCATGTCTCCATTCGGTAAAATGGAGCAAAAATTAAAAGCCGCCCCACAGCCAAAACCTGTGCATCCCCCAAAGGGTTGTTCATTATTTTCCACTTTTACGATATTTATCAGGTTATCCTTTAAGCTCATAATTGGGTTTGTTTTGCTGGCCTCAAGATATTTCTTCAAAAAATCCTTGTACTTTTCCTTAACAGCAGTGGCCAGGGCGGCGCCTTCTCCTGTCTGAGAGAGGCGGTTAAAAGTGAAAAGATCAACTTTGCCCCTTAATACTTCAGCAAGTTCCAAAACCTGCCCCATATTTTCACGGGTCAGAGTCAGCATTACCATAGAGTAAATAGAAAGATCGTTCAGAATTTCAAGGAATTCCATTATCCGCTCAAAATGTCCCTTCCCTCTTATGGAATCGTTGTGCTCTGCCAAGCCCTCAAGACTGACCTGGTAAAAGGAAAGTGGCTGAATTTCCTGAAGAGCTTCGAGTGTTTCCCTGGTGCTCGGGTTTCCCAGTATGGCTATGGTGAAGTTGTGTTTTGCCGCTTCTTTGTAAAGTTCTGTAAAGTGGGCGTACATAAACGGGTTACCACCAGTAAAGGTTACCTGACCGTGAACATTCTGTTCGAGGACAAACTCCCGGAACTGTTCAAGGATAGCAACTCCCTGTTCCAGGGTTAAGGGAGAGATGGTTGACCGATCATAACAATGTTTGCAATGAAGGTCACAGGCCTGGGTTACATGCCATTGAAGGGTAAAACTGTCAGATTGCAATCGATCAGACCAGTGTTCGAGGCCGGCATCGGGAATATGTGCTACAGTTCGGGTGAGCGCCGAGGGGGGAGCTAAAAGAATCCCCTGTTTGCAGGCGTTTTCGATGACTGCATCAATTTTTCCTATGACGACACCTGCTTCTTTAGCAACAGATTGACGATCCAGGTTCTCAGTTATGATCTTGAGTGCCAGAAGTTGCAAGTCGGTAGCGGGAGATACTGATACAGAGCCGTCTCCAGGCCGTTTGAAGAGAAGGATAAACTCTTTCCCAGGTTTGGGAACAATGGGCGCCTTGTTGTCAGGTAAAAGGTCACAGAGTTTTGTCCAGTGGACCTCAATCAGATTGAGTACGGGGTTGACGCGTAAGGATTCACATCTTTCTGGCAGTACTGGAGTTGGGAGCAGCTCAAGTTGTTGCAGGCTGTACTCAAGTTTTTTCAGATCAGACTTCCACGCTTTTTTTCCAGTTTCCCTCATCTGCTATCACCGTTAAGCCCTGTTTACTAATTGGATTAAATTACCACACAGACTACTTCAATACGGTACAGGAGACAACTTTTTCATTTCAGGAGGGTACACAAATACCACTTCAATGAGTATCATTCTGATGTGTAAAAAATACTCATGCAGGCAATATTCTCTATTTATGAACAAATCAATCAATACTCTAAGCACATAGACACAAACAAGGCACTATGAATAATTCAAAAAACAACTGTAACTTAAATACCTTTCCTGATCTTACCCCAGAAACGGTACTTAATCTGGTTGAAGAAGCATTGGGAACCCCCTGTTCGAATCTGTGTAGACCACTCAATAGTTATATAAATCGTGTTTTTGAGATCCAAGCTGTTAATAGTAAAGGCCTGGTTGTTAAATTCTATCGGCCTGGACGCTGGTCAAAAGCTGCCTTAGAAGATGAGCATAGCTTTCTTTTAGAGCTTGATCGGCAGGAGGTGCCTGTTGTTGCACCATTACGGTTGCTCAATGGAGAGACTCTGGGAGAATGGGAACATTTGTATTTCAGTATTTTTCCCCGGTGTGGAGGGCGTAACTATGATGAGTTTAACGAAGATCAATGGATGGAAATAGGCCGTCTCCTGGGACGCTGTCATGCAATTGGGGCTGTGCATCCCTCCTGTGAAAGGGTGACCATGCTCCCAGATCACTCCACAAAGCTACAGGTGCAATACATACTTAAAAGCGGGCTCATTGAACAGGAAGGAATGGCTGAAGAATTTTCATCCATATGTAGCGAAATAATTGCCGAAATATCGCCACTTTTCGAAGGGATTCCACTGTGCAGGATACATGGAGATTGTCATTTTTCCAATATTATTTATCGACCGGGCGAGTCCTTTTTCCTTATTGATTTTGATGATATGGTTATGGGGCCACCGGTTCAGGACCTTTGGATGCTTCTTCCAGCCACACCGGAGAATTCACTTTCTGAGATAGATTGTTTTCTTGAAGGCTACGAGACCTTTAACCGCTTTGACAAGCGAACGTTCCGTCTCATAGAGCCTCTTCGTGCCATGCGGTTTCTCCATTATATATCTTGGTTGGCTCACCAACGCCTTGCCGATGGATCTGCTCCGCTTGTACCCGGGTTTGCATCCAGGGAGCATTGGTCTCTTGAAATTGCTGATCTCAAAGACCAGCTGGAACGAATAAAAACACATGGTGATGATCTTATTGGTATGTTTTAAGCGCGAGAACCGTGCAGGGCGCATCAAACTCCAGTGAAACTGGAATCGTTCCAGCGTAACTTCTCACGAGATTAAACGATCTGCATTCGAAAGCTGCTTAATTTGTAACTTGTCAGGTTATTCCTTGACAAGGGGAAATTTAACACATAGAATATCGTGAAATGGCGATATATGGATATCAAGTTGAGGAGATATGAAAAGTTTTTTAAGGGTTATGAAGGCCTTGTCTGATCCAAACAGGGTGAGAGTATTAAAGTTACTAGAGGATCAAGAACTCTGCGTTTGTAACATACAAGAGATTCTTGGACTTGCCCAATCCACTGTATCAAGACACATGAAGGTGCTTGAGGATGCAGGTCTTGTCGAACGCAGGCGTCAGGGGACATGGATCATGTACAAACTTGTATCATCGCATGGTTCAGAATATGGGGCAGCAATGTTATCACATTTGGGGTGTTGGCTGGAGGAGGATGCAACACTCAAAGAAATGCGTCTCAAAAGAGATCTGCTTCTCTCCAAAGAGACCACAAAAAGATGCCGTCCTGTAGATAGTTCCATTTTAAAACACCATGAGGATAAAAAACACCAATGAAGACTTTGCAAATGGCACCACAAACTGAATGTGCCTGCACCCAAAAAAAGCCTGAACCACAATCCAACAAAAAGCCTCTCTCGAACGCAGCTTATCTTGCCATGGGAGCAGCAATTCTAGCAGGCTGGTACCTTCTCTATAGCCAGCTTCTCCCCTTTTCTCATTATTTCACCTATACAATCCTTGGAATAGAACAGGGAAGTCACCTGGGAACAGCTCTACAATTTTTTGTATATGACACGCCCAAAGTGTTGCTGTTACTCACGCTCATTGTTTTTTTCATTGGTGTACTCCGCACCTTTGTAACACCTGAAAGAACACGTAAAATACTTGCCGGAAAACGTGAAACAACAGGTAATGTGTTTGCCGCTCTATTTGGCATTGTCACACCGTTTTGCTCCTGTTCCGCCACCCCACTGTTTCTAGGGTTTGTACAAGCGGGGGTGCCGCTTGGTGTAACGCTTTCTTTTTTAATCGCAGCCCCCCTTATAAATGAAATAGCACTGGTTTTACTTTTGGGTCTGTTGGGTTGGAAGATTGCAG
This sequence comes from uncultured Desulfocapsa sp., assembly GCA_947311435.1. GTDB lineage: Bacteria > Desulfobacterota > Desulfobulbia > Desulfobulbales > Desulfocapsaceae > Desulfocapsa. The sequence goes on along the minus strand of CAMZKT010000038.1, from coordinate 12,511 downwards.
CTCTTTATCTTGTAACCGGGCTTAGCATCGCCATAGTAGCAGGTTGGGTTCTTGGCAGAATGGGGATGGAAGATCAGATTGAAGACTGGGTTCGTGAGATGCGTGACGGGGAGGAACTGGTTTTAAAACAGCAGTTAAACTGGGCCGACCGGATAGCATTTGGTACAGAGGCTATTCGTGACATCGTTGGAAAAGTGTGGATGTACGTTGTTGCAGGAATACTCGTTGGTGCTCTCATCCATGGCTATGTCCCAGAGAATTTGATGTCCTCTATCATGGGTAAAGATGCCTGGTGGTCTGTTCCAGCCGCAGTTCTCGTTGGAATTCCAATGTACTCCAATGCTGCGGGAATGGTACCAATCGTGGGAGCTTTGCTGGGAAAAGGAGCCGCCCTTGGCACAGTTTTAGCTTTTACTATGAGTGTGATTGCTCTGTCATTGCCGGAAATGGTAATTCTACGTAAAGTGCTTAAACCAAAATTGATAGCAACATTTATTTTTGTGGTAGGAAGTGGTATCCTGTTTACAGGATATTTATTTAACCTGGTTATATAGGAAGGGAGAAAAGTCAGTGAAAGAGAATTTACTTTGTTATTGTTTTTCGTATACATTGCAGGACATAGAAGAGGACTTCAAAAAACACGACGAATCCACAATTCTCCATAAAATTGTTGCCTCTTCAAAAGCTGGTGAGTGCTCTTGTAAAGAGATGAACCCTTCCGGAACATGATGTATTGGTGACATCCGCCGTGTTGTGGAGACACTGAAACTGAAACAATGAAAGACAAAACTCAAAAGATCCTTTTTCTTTGTACCGGGAATTCGTGCCGCAGTCAAATGGCTGAGGGGTGGGCTCGCCATTTCCACAAGGATTGCATGGAAGTCTGGTCAGCAGGAATTGAAAAACATGGTCTCAATCCAATGGCGGTAGAAGCCATGAAGGAGGCCGGAGTGGATATCAGCAGACAGTACTCTAAATTATTAAGTGAAATCTCTCATGTTCAATTCGATTTAGTTTTTACCGTGTGTGGAAACGCAGAGGAGCAATGTCCCGTTTTTCCTGGCACAACCCAGGTTATACACCGGGGTTTTGATGATCCGCCAAAGCTTGCAGAAGAAACATCCAGCAGGAGAAAAAAGCTTGAGTGCTATCTCCGGGTATGCCTGGAGATACGTGATTTTATAAAAAATCTGAAATAAAGCATGAATCATTTTTTTCGTTTCCTGGAGTTCAGGATATAGGTTATGAGTATTCAAGCGACAGAGAGAAACTCAATGAATACATGGCTGATCGCTGCCTTCCTTCTACTGCTCTCAAGTTGTGCCCAGTATAATGAAGCTGATAAAACTCAGTTTGAAATAGATTCTCAGACAGTATTGGATACAAAAAGTAAACTGATGTGGGCACCTTCTGATAACCGACAGAGCCTGACCTGGCAGGAGGCAGTTGATTATTGTGAAAACTATAATGGTGGTGGCTATGAAGACTGGCGGATGCCTACAATATCAGAACTGCAAACGCTCATTGAAGCAAAAATAGAGAAAGAAAGTGATGTCATCAATATAAGCTCCAACATGATCTGGGCCTCTGAAATAGACGACAGTAAGGCAGCTTTTTGTCATTTGGCTAATCGTGGCTGTTCCTGGATGGAACAGGTCATTTCCATTTCTCTCCGTGCCCTCCCGGTGCGCGAGGGCCTGGCAAGGGCGACAGGATCTCAGGAGCGACTACTCCCACCTAGGCCACAGTCGACAAAACAACGTTTCGAGATTCTGGATCTTCTTTATAAGCAACACCTTATCACAGAAGATGAGTATATCCAAAAAAAGGCTGTAATTCTTGACGAGCTCTAATCCTCAGGCACAGATTCATTTTCAAATAATAGAGGCACGTCCAGAGGATGTGAAGCGGGCGTTTCAGGATCTTAAAAAGGATATGAACCCTGAGTTTGTCCATGTTTTTCTGGATAAGATGCAGCGTTATTCCACCAAGCCAGACCGGGCTCTTTTTCTAACAAGTCATCAGGGAAGTTGTATCGCTTTTGCAACTGTTATTAACCACGCCCCTGCTCCGAAAGATTCTGACGACACACTTGTTCAACTTCTTCAAAAATATGCCTGCGGAACCGGACTCATGGTACTTCCTGAATACAGGCACAGGGGAGTGGCTGTAAAACTTGTAGAACAGTGGGATATTTGGGCACTGAAAAACAATATCCCAGGAATATGGGTGGTGACTCATCAAATGAGTGATTGGTATCAAAAGCATTTTAATTACACGCTACAGGGGAGAACCATGAGAAAAGGTGTAGAAAAAACAAGCCTGACCAAGACCTATCGCATGGGAAAATGAGAATCATTCACGGAATAAGGGGTATTTAATTGACACCAGAGAGGAAATGATATAGTACAATAAATTATACGTAAAATTTTTTGTACCCGTTTTCCCTTCGCACACTGTTAAAGATGAAAGGTGCGGGTTTTATGCTATTTCAAAGGAGGTGGGTGGTGTCAGCTTCAAATTTTCTGGTGGGCTGAGCCATACCAATCCGTAGAGGAAGGAGAATAACAATGGTTAAAAATATTTCCATGTTGGCCCTTGCCACTCTTATTGCATTGCCTGCTGTGGCTTCTGCAAGTGGTGGTGCAGTCAGTCCGAATGATCTTGAGCGTAAAATAGAAGAGTTGAGCCGACAACTTGACCAGCTCAAAGCTCAGATGGCTGAGGGAGCAGGCGGATGTAGCGCTGGAGATTGCGAGGAACTGAAAGGAAGCGTGGCTGACCTTGAGAGCCGTTCGGAGAGCTGGGATCTTGCAGCCCGTATTAAGTTTTATGGCGATTTTCGTTCCCGCCTGGATTATTACCGTGCTGATTATGCCGACGGAAAGATCGGAAGAAGTGACAGTCTCTGGACCAACCGTTTTCGTTTAAATATGCGCGTAAAAGCTACTGAAAACCTGGAATTTAAAGCACGTCTTGCAATGTACAAGGCTTGGGGAATGGAAAATACCCCCCAGGGACTAGGCGGCGGATACCCCATGTGGGATGGGAACTCGACCCGTCAACCTTCAGACAATGCTCTTCGTGTTGATCGTGCCTATGTAAACTGGAACAATATAGGCGGGGCACCCATATGGTTTTCCATTGGTCGTCGACCAACCACCGATGGCCCCCCCTCCCAGATCCGCATGGGTGGTGAAGAGCGAATGGCCACGCCTGTTGCCTACATGGATTGGCCCTTCGATGGCCTTGCCCTGGGCTATGCATATCGCTGGGGAGCAGAAAGCATGGGAACTGGTCGTATCCGTTTCTGTTACGGACGTGGATTTGAAACCGGCCTGGAAATACAGAATGGCAACGACATTATGGCGGATATGGATTTTGCCGGTCTGAACTGGGATGTTATGAAAAAAGACAATCGTTTTCTGAATGTTCAATCTTTCATGGCCTTCAATGTTTTTAACTATCCTTCCTTTGAAAGTGATTTTGTTAACTTCGGAGCAGGGTTTCCTCCCGAGCAGGGTGGGTTTGGCCAGCAGATGGAAGTCGGTAATATTCTCCACAGTTCGATCGTTTACCAGGATAAGCTTGCCGATGTGAATTTCTTTGCTGTGGGTGGCTGGTCACGAACTGATCCAAATCAAGACGGTATGTTTAATGATTATGCAGGTATGGGGGCCGCCCAGCAGATGGCAGCAGCCGGCTTGTCTCAGGCTGCCATTGATACTGCCCTTACTCAGCTTGGAATGGAGGGAACTCCACATACGGACAGTGAAAACGGATATTCTATTTATCTGGGAGCCCGTTACGATATGGATTCCATAGGCCTTAAACTTGGCGCAGAGTGGAATTATGGTTCCGAGTACTGGATTGCCATGAATCCCGGGCATGATGATCTGTACTTAGGTAAGCTTGCTGCCCGTGGAAATGTCTACGAGGTGTACGCAATCTATGATCTGCCCACCGGTGAAGCCATATCCAAGTATGCCAAAACCTTTATCCGTTTAGGGTATCAACGTTACGAGTATGATTATGCGGGATCCATGGACTGGAACATGAAGCCCTATGATCTTGGTAATGGGGCTGAGCTCAACCAGTTGAATTTGGTTAACGATGCGACAGGCAGAAGTACTGTTGAAAGCGCAGATCAGGTATATCTTACCTTCGAGGCGTATTTCTAGGCTTTCTCGCTTTATTTTCAGAATGCACGGAACAGGGAAGTCTCCATTGGGGCTTCCCTTTTTTATTGCCAGAGATACTGATGGTTACGATGTTCACCAGCCAGTCCACAGCAGTAAGTATACACTCAACAGACAGATACGGTGGTGTAAGCTCCCCACCATACCACTCTTTTAATCTCAGTTGTGGTGTCGGTGACTCCCTGGTAAGCGTTGCTGAAAACCGTTCTCTTCTCAAAAAACGTCTCAATATTGGCATATTGCTCTCCGCTAAGCAGGTTCACGGGGATACAGTGTTCGTCGCAGACAGGAGTACGAATAAAGATATTGAGGTCGATGCCTGTGATGCACTGATGACCAATACTGCCGGTATTGCTCTTATGATTCAGCAGGCAGACTGCCAGGCTGTAACACTGTTTGATCCTGTTCGTAAGGCTGTTGCGGCAATTCATTGTGGTTGGAAAGGAAGTGTTATTGAAATTCTTGCAAAAACGGTTGAAGCAATGAGAATTCAATATAAGAGTTCTGCGTCAGATATTTTTGCCACCATCAGTCCCTCTCTCGGCCCATGCTGTGCTGAATTTATCAACCATGCGGTGGAATTACCCTCATCCTTTCTTGCCTTTCAGGTAAAAGAGAACTACTTTGATTTCTGGAAGATTTCTGCAATGCAACTGATAAACAGTGGTTTGCAGAAAGAGAAGATCAGCATATCAGGTATCTGTACATCATGCTCAAATGATTATTTTTCCTATCGTCGTGCATGCCGTGAGGGCGATGGGAAGACTGGCCGTTGTGCAACAGTCATTGTCCTTCGGTGATGCACAGGCCTCAAGGAGAACCAGATCCCATCATGCGCCTGCTTGTTGTTGAAGATGATAGTAAAATAGCCTCATTTTTAGAAAAAGGCTTTCGAGAAGCCGGGTTTTCCGTGGATGTCTGCCATGATGGAGTTGAGGGACTTGCGCTTGCGCTCACCGAACCATACGCGGCGGCGGTCATCGATCTTATGCTTCCCGGGCTTGACGGTTTAACGCTTATTGAAACAATCCGTGCCAAAGCGGTTCCTACTCCAGTTATTATTCTCAGCGCAAGGCACACCGTTGATGATCGTATTGAAGGATTGCAGCGCGGAGGAGATGATTATATGGTTAAACCATTCTCCTTCACTGAACTCCTGGCCCGCATTCAGGCTTTGTTGCGTCGTGGAAAAAAAGCTACTGAACCCACGATATTAACAGTTGGAGACCTTCAGCTCAACCCTCTTAGTCATGAAGTAAAACGTCAGGGCAAAAAAATAGACCTTCCAGCAAAAGAATATTCTCTGCTCGACCTTATGATGCGTAACGCAGGCCGGGTTTTGTCTAAAACCTCCATTCTTGAACAAATATATGATTATAGTTTTGACCCGCAGACCAATGTTGTTGATGTTCTTGTCTGTCGCCTTCGCAACCATATAGACAAGGGATACGACACCAAACTCATACATACTGTGCGAGGTATGGGGTATGTACTGCGTGCTGAGTAATCCTTCTTTTTTTCGATCCACCACTGGAAGAGCAGTTTCCTTTTTTTTTCTTTTCTGGGGATGCGTCGGAGGGATCCTTTTTTTTTATACACTATTTCTACGGCATACCATTCAGCAACAGAGTCTGAAGACATTAACAACCGCTCTAAACAGGTATATTGAACAAAGCTACTCCCCTCAAAAAGGGCGCTTCAGTCTGCAAAACAGTCTCCCCAGAGAGATTGATTTTCTCAGAATTGTAAAGGATCAGCAACAGCTTTTAATCACAGGAACAAAAAGGAGTCTGGCCTTTCAGGGACTGGTGGATCTTGATCCCTTCAGCCATGGAGCGTGGATAGACCTGCTCAGGCCGGAGCAGGAGGGACACTGGGTTGTGATTTCTCAAAACCTGCCCAGTGGAGGTGTGGTGCAGGCAGGGGTTAGCGATAATGTATCGGGAATCAGCATTTACAGGCAGACTCTCAATGCTACTTATCTGCTCTTTGTTCTGTTGGCACTTCCCTGTCTAGGCCTTGCTTTTATCGTTAATCGTATGCTGAATAAACCCTTACGATTCCTTGAATCTACGGTAAGAGGAGCACTAAAGGAAAACTTTCATCGTGTGCAAACTCACGACCCTTCCTGTCAGGAACTTCGATCTATTTTACATCTTCTGGATGAAATATTTTCTCAAAAAAGGCATCTGATTGATGAAATGCAGTCGTCACTTGACAATGTGGCCCATGACCTCAGAACACCTATGACTCGGTTGAGAGCCGTTGCTGAATATGCTCTGCAATCGAACAGAGAGGATTCGAAAATCTACAGGGATGCACTTTCAGACTGCCTTGAGGAGTCCGAGCGTGTACTCTCCATGCTCAACGTCATGATGAACGTAGCTGAAGCCGAATCTGGAACCCTATGTTTGGATCTTGTGGAACTGGATATCATGGAAACAGTGGAAGATGTTGTGGGGCTTTATCGGTATGTTGCTGAAGAAGAAAAAATTACGGTGATTTTTGAAAGATCAGAACAAAGTGTTCCGGTCCGTGTAGATAGAATGCGGATCAGTCAAGTTTGGGCAAATATTCTCGATAATGCAATTAAATATAGCCTTGAATCTGGAACTGTTACAATCGATGTGTCTGTGGTTGAAGACCAGGCGAGGGTTCGGTTTTACGATGATGGGATGGGAATTTCTCCAGGTGAAATGGACAGGATTTGGGAAAGATTGTACAGGGGGGACAGGAGTCGAACCAAGCAAGGTTTGGGGCTGGGCTTAAATTATGTAAAAGCCGTTGTCGAAGCACATGAAGGGAGAGTCTTGGTCAAAAGTAAAATACGGGAGGGTGCGTGTTTTGAGGTGTTTCTTCCACTTGCAAGGTCAACAATTTGTGGAAAAATGGAAGTCACAGAGTAAAGGTGCGTGGTCGGACAGACAAATGTTGGGGATAGAAAAGTTTGAAGCAATCAGTTCCGGGCTGTGCAGAATGAAATCAAGATTGCGCTTTGGAGCGTGGCTCGGATGTGATGGTAAGCCTGTAAGATTGGCATCCATAAGACCTGAGGCTGCTAGAAAAAGCTGTACTTCACGGTTTCCGCCAAAAGTATTAAAATCACCAGCCACGATTACGGGCTTTGTTCCGTGGGAGACAATGCGGTGCAGATGTTCAAGCTGTTGTTGCCTGTGTTTAAATTTTAGTGACAGATGAACAATAAAGATGCTGACTTTTTCAAGCTCCACCTCTATGACCAGGCGTTTAACACCCTCGTCAAAATAGTGAAAGCGGTGGCTGATAATAGGTTCTTTGCTCAGGAACCCGTTCCCCTGCTTATTGAGTACGGGAACTTTATTGGCCATTGACTCGTTTCGGTACTTCGTTTCCACCACATGAAAGTGGTCCAGTTCTTTGGCTATGGCCTCTGCCTGACAAGATTTTTGACAACGGTACGAGCCGGAATCAACTTCTATCAGTGCGATAACATCCGGTTCGACAGAGCGCATAAACGAGACAATTCGCCCAAGAGTTCCTCCGGTTCGTTTAAAAAATCCGGTAAACGGTAATGGGAAATGATAGCTGGCACCGTATCCGGTGGCATATCGAATATTATAAAGTAAAAAACGCATGAGTAATGATAGCTGTTTTAAAAACAGTTTGCAATCCTGCCTTTATTCCTTTATTTCCTGTGCTAAGATTACGAGTCATAATTTTGCGAATTTCCCCCTGTTCTGAGACACAACTCGAAGGGGAAATAATTTTTTCATGCGACCATCAGGTTTCTCATCTTTTAAGGGTGTATTATTAAAATGACAACAATACATATTGGATCACGGAAAAGTAAACTTGCCATGTGGCAGACGAATACAGTTGCGGCAATGTTAGAGGAAAGCGGCCTGAAGACCCAGATAAGTTCCATGGAAACCAAGGGAGACAAGGTGCTCGATGTTTCCATTGCCAAAATTGGTTCCAAGGGGGTTTTCACCGAGGAGCTTGAAGATCAACTTGGCAGTGGAGTAACTGATATTGCGGTACATAGTGCCAAGGACATGCAATCCATTCTTCCTGATGGCTTCGGTTTGATAGCATTTACAGAGAGGGAAAAGGCAAACGATGTACTCCTTTCAACGAATAGTAATATTAATATACACGATACGAGTAAAGCAATTCGCATTGGAACCTCATCGGTTCGACGAATTGCGCTGCTTAAACATTTTTATCCACACGTCGAAACCGTGGAGATGCGAGGAAACCTGCAAACCAGAATTCAAAAAATGAAAGATGGTGCCTGTGACGCTCTCATGCTTGCCTACGCAGGAGTTAAGCGCATGAACTATGAGGAAATGATAGTAGAGATATTTCCCGAGCAGGAATTTGTCCCTCCGGTGGGTCAAGGGTGCATAGCCATTGAAGCAGCGACTAGCTTAATTGAAGAGAAATACAGAAAGATTCGTGAATGTTTGAACAACCCTGATTCCGAATCCTGTCTCCTTGCCGAACGGGCCTATTTGAGAGCCATGGAAGGAGGCTGTTCTATTCCTGCCTTTGGTCTGGCCCAGCTCGATGGAGACGAACTGCGTATCCGTGGCGGCCTGGCAAGCCTTGATGGTAAAACAGTTCTAATGGAGACAGAAAGAGGCCCAAGGGAGCAGGCAGAGATGATTGGAGAGCGACTGGGGCAGACTATCCTGGAAGCTGGCGGAAGGAAAATCTTAGCTGAAATAAAACGGATTCAGGGCTAAGTTAACGTGACCGCGGAAAACTACTCTGTACCGGCACTACAAAGGTTTGTCGATCGTCTGCAGCAGACCGGCGTGGGCTTCTTTATCCTGCGTCAACACAAGCACATCATCTTATCAGGACATTTCAAACGGGAATCGCCTTCACGACAATTTTCTGCATCCCTGCGTATGCAGTCAGTCAACACGTATTGTCATAAGCCTCCCATCCAGAGGGCTCTTGCAACGAATTACAGCAGTGGCTCCACCCTTTACCAGAGGTTCTTGATACTGTAGCCGGATTCGCAGGGAACCCGGCATGGGCGCCTTGAGCAACCAGGTGAGCACCCCCGTGGCGGAAGATGTTTTTGTAATAGCAGGGCTTACCTCTGCTATACGGGTCTTTGGCGGAATATGCTGCTTTACTATGATGGAAGTCGGCGCAGGTTTTCCGATAAGAAGTTCAAGAACACTGCCTGTGCTGCTATTCTGTATATACCTTGCCTTAACACCTTCAGCACTGGCTGTTCCAGGAAACAGAAGCCAACAAAGCACCACCAACAAAACACAAGACTCCACAACTCCATTCATTACTCTTTTCATGTGTACACTCCTGTCAGGCATACTCAGGGGATAATTTCAAAGACTGCCCGCTGACTGTCCCAGCGATAAGCAGAGCCCATCCAGATGGATTCAATTTCATCCATCTCCTCCAGCATTCCTTCAGCGCTGGCAAAATCATCATACACAGCGAGAAGTTCCTCGTCATCAATAGAGTTATCTCTGTTCGTGTCAGCCCAATGGAAAACTGACAGCCTAAAACGATCATTTCCACTCACCGGGTTTTCCTGTCTCCGGGACTGACGAACAAACAAAGTCCCCTCAAAGAAAAACGTCTCCCGAACAGTCTCGGTGGCTTCACAACTTGCCAGATAGGCAAAGTCCCTTTTGCCGGATGCCTTCTTATCTATCCACTTAATAAAGCCATCGGAAGCCACTACGGCAACAGGTGTCGTTTGTAAGACCCTGCACCCTGACGGCAGTTGCTCCTTTAAGAGTAAAGAGGAGCTTTCGTGGGAGAGAGAATCAACACGTATGACCACCGGGAAAGGATGACCGGTGGTACCATGATCCGGCAGGAGTCTTTTCGCTGAAAAACGTGCAACAGAACTTCCTGAGAAAAACAGATATATAAAGAAAAAAACACTAAGGCTTGCCACCAGGATAGCAGCAATAACAACGGGTCGCCTGATTGTCCGGATTTTCTCAAGCAACTGTTCGTTTTCCGTTTCCTCCTGATCATCCACTGCAAGAATAGTCTCTAAGGAAACGGCCAGGGCTTCAGCCAGCTTCAAAGCATTTTCTTCCTTAATGGTAGGAGAGTCTTTGCGTTCCCACCGGGAAATAGTCTCCGTGGTCACCTCGACCACCGTGGCCAAATAGAGTTGTGTCAGGTTTTGTTCTTCACGGAGAGCACGTATTTTTGTGCCGCTGATGCGAACCATGGCTATCCCTGATTTCATTTTTTTCTACCCTGATGTTTTGATGGAAGCATTTGTTGTTTTCTATGGGAAGTGTAGACTTTTCACCATATCTTTCAAAATTTTTTTCAACTTTTCCTGTTAAGTCGGCAACACCGAACTACGCATAACATTCTGATCCTCCGACAATTCCAACAGACGACATGCCCGACATCTCCCAATATCGGGTTTTTTATTTCCCCACCAGGCGATAGAATGACAACAAAGAAAGGGCACAGTGCCCACAATCTACACACAAAAAAAGGAGAAGACACATGAAAACAAGAACAACTCTTATGATAACTTTTGCACTGGGCATATTTCTCACCACCTCCATTCAAGCAGCCACTCTCAAATGCACAGTTGAAAAAATAGAAGGGAGCGTAATTACAATGGATTGTGGAGAGAAATCGGCAAAACTTTCTCCCGGCACGAAAGTCAAAGTAAAAACAATGAAGAAAAAAAGCAGTGCCATTGAAGGCTGCTGAACAGTTACCATTCGGTGGTTTTTCTCAACAAATCATCATACAAATTACGTTAAAAATTACTCAATGGCGGGAATTGTGACAGCCCTGCACTTCCCGCTTCCCTCCTTCCTCATAAAAACACTTTATTTCTACTCACATACAGAAAAGGGTGGTGGCGCATCGTTTTTCCTGATAGGCTCCTGATAATTTCAATCACTTTAATAAGAACGAGTGTAATCGGTTACAGGGAGTACAAATGAGTTTCAAACAATTTCAATTTATAGCGCAGATCAATACCAACATCAACAACTGTGGCTATGAACACCCAACCCCCATCCAGGAGAAAGCTATCCCGGAAATCATGAGGGGAAGAGACATCCTGGGTCTTGCTCAGACAGGCACAGGGAAAACAGCTGCCTTTGCTTTACCCATTATTCAACAACTGCTGAAGACCTCTCGCGGCAACATACGGGCACTCATTCTTGCTCCCACCAGAGAACTTGCTGAACAGATCAACACAAGTTTTAAAGAACTTGCTGCCGATACCGGGTTGCAAAGTATTGCAGTCTACGGTGGCGTTGGAAAGAATCCGCAACTGGAAGCATTCAAACGTGGGGTGGATATACTTGTTGCGTGTCCTGGCCGCCTCCTCGACCACCTGAATAACCACGACCTTCAACTAAATACAATCGAAACTCTTGTTCTCGACGAAGCAGACCAAATGTTTGACATGGGCTTTTTCCCTGATATCAGAAGGATACTCAAACACCTGCCCAAAAAACGCCAGACGCTGTTGTTTTCAGCAACCATGCCGGCAGATATCCGTAAACTTGCTGAGGAAACACTGACGAATCCTGGTGAAATTCGCATCAAAATGGAACAGCCCCTGGATTTAATTACTCAGGCGCTCTATCCAGTCTCAAAAAGACAAAAATCTGCTCTTTTACTCCATATCCTGAAAGAGAACCCCACGGACGGTTCAACTCTCATTTTCACACGAACAAAATATGGCGCCAAAAACCTGGCGAAGAAACTAATTAAAGCAGGATTTTCAGCTTCTGCCCTTCAGGGAAACATGTCGCAAAATCAACGCCAAAATGCCATAAACGGCTTTCGTGACGGAAAATACACAGTTCTGGTAGCAACGGATATTGCCGCACGGGGCATTGATATCTCACGGGTGGCACAGGTCGTCAATTTCGATCTTCCATCGACTGCCGAAGCCTATACACATAGAATAGGGAGGACTGGGAGGGCACAGCGAAGCGGACATGCGGTAAGTTTTATGTGTTATGATGACCAAGCGATGGTCAAAGCCATTGAGCGACTTCAGGGAGAGTCGATTAAACGCATAAGTATCGATGGATTTGCCATGGAAGAAGCGAACGAACAGCCACCAAAACAGAAAAAATTCCAGAGCAATGCCAGACGAAAGTCCAGTAAAAAGTCCACTTCCCAGCCCTCGGGCAGACGAAAAAAAAATCCGGAAAGTAACACCAGTAAGTCTCCTCACCCAAAACGTTCCAGTAATATCTTTGGTCTTGGACAAAAAACAAAAAAGAGCTCCTCTTAGGGGCCGTCCGGAAATAAGTTGGACAATATCGTGCTCAGATTTAGGTCAG
>CAMZKT010000037.1 GCA_947311435.1 uncultured Desulfocapsa sp. | reverse complement strand
ATCGTAAGTTTTTTTTGGTAATGTCCTAACATTATAGAGGCTTTTCATGTTTAACGCTATGTTTTTATTAGTTAATTACCCAATCTTTTCAACACCCTTCACAACACGCTCTCCATCACACTGATTGTAATACTTCTGGCAGGTATAGGTGGTGGCTCAATGGCCAGTTACTGTATCTGGAAATCGCTTACCTATTCATATCTTATTATTATACTGGGCATTCCTGCAATAGCCGAATTTTATATCGGGAACCAGATAACAATCACCATTGGTATAGCCCTATTGTTTTTCCTTTCGTTTAATCTTGTACAGGCAAAACTATGGAACAAGCACTATTGGCTTTCTCTTATCAATGCATTTGTGATTAAAAAAAATTCACAGGAGCTTGAAGAGCTAACAGTTAACCTTAAAAATGAGATGGCGAGCCACAAACAAACTTCAAAAGAAATCGTTATCAGTAAGAAAAAATTACAGGATATTTACAACTCCGCCCATGACGGAATTTATATTGTGTCGCTCAATGGACAGGTTATAGATATTAACGCCACCATGGAAAAGATGCTTAACATAGAACGAGAAGAAGCATTGAAAATGAACCTTACTTCCTTTTTTCAATCGACACTGAACAGGAGTATTAATCTTGAAGAGATATGGCAGGAGGTGGTAAACGGGAATAATCAGGAATTTAACTGGTTGATAAAGAAGGTCGGTTCTTCCACATTATCAACCATGCAAGTAAATCTTAAAAAGTCTTTATGGGGTGATGACTTTATTATTATAGCAACTGTTCGTGATATCTCTCATCAAGTTGCAGCCATGGAGGCTACAGCCGCCGCCAATAGGGCTAAAACGGAGTTTCTTGCCAATATGTCCCATGAGTTACGAACTCCCATGCACGGGATATTAGGATATGCACGCCTTGGCTTAAAGCGTTCAAACAATGTACCCCGCATTAAGTTGATGGAATATTTTCAACTCATTGAAGATTCGGGGAAGAGGCTCATGTCCCTGCTTGATAATGTCCTTGATTATTCCAAACTTGAAGTAGGAAAAATGCGATATGATATTAAAAAAGACAACTTGTTACCAATCATTAATGAAGTAACTACCGAGTTGTCACCCCTTGCCCACGAAAAAGGACTGATGTTCGACTTGCGCACAAGAGAGAATGCAGTGGCCTATTATGATGCCGATAAAATCAGGCAAGTTCTCCGCAACATCCTTTTCAACGCTATAAAGTTTAGCAACAAAAACAGTAAAATAAGGATACATTGTCAAAAAATATTCACCGCTATAGGAATCCAACAACTACAGATAAGTGTACAGAATTCTGGTGTTTCCATCCCTAAAAACGAGCTTGATACCATTTTTGACAAATTTACCCAATCCACTGCAACCAGTACTGGAGCAGGAGGCACAGGGCTCGGATTGGCCATTTCCAAACAGATTATGGAAGACCATGGTGGCAGTATTTGGGCAGAAAGCAATTCTGGAGATGTAACAACTTTCCGTTTCCTATTGCCTTGCAGCAAAAGGCTACAGCCTGATATACAATAGAATCCTGCAAGACATCCACACAGAGTGCATATAACAGGCATCCATTATATCCAGCATCAACTTGTTTGACTTCAAAAAATATTGATGCTATATATCAAAGTATTCAGTTGTGTTTCGGCCATCATAAAATAAAACTCACCATAGCCACTAATTAATTAACCATGATTACTATGAATTATTCTTTAAGCCTTCGTAAGATCGCTCTCGTCTCCCTGGCTGCCCTGTTCATGTTTCCAGCTCTGTGTAACGCACAAACAGTCAGTGTACAAAAAGAAACAGTAAATGTCCGTACTGGTCCCGGTAAAGGATTCCCTGTAGCCATGGAATTATTTAAAGGGTACCCCTTGAAAGTTAATGAAAAAAAAGGAGACTGGCTGAAAATTAGTGATTTCGAAAATGACAGCGGTTGGATTTTTTCTTCGCTGGTTGCTCCTGGATCTACAGTTATTGTGAACGGAAAACAGTCAGTAAATATGCGAGCCCAACCGAACACGTCAGCAGCAATTGTCGCCTCTGTTGATCGCGGGGTTGTACTTACAAAAATAACGACAAAGGGGAAATGGGTTAAAGTTAAACATAGCCAAGGGACGACTGGATGGATTTACAGCCCTCTACTTTGGCCCTGAAATAAATCGCTAATTTTTCATTCCGTTTAAGTTCTCATCTTTTTTGAGAACCTGTCTCGTATACTTTTTGATTCACAGATTCAACCAGGTATGATATTGTGTTTTTCGTATCGTCTTCTGAATTCAAAAAAGAGAAGCCGATACGAAAAACAGGCTAACGATAAAAAGTATTACTCTTGGTCTTTTAAATTGTTACGCAATTCCTGGATTTCCTTATGCAAGGCGTCTACTTCGCTTTGTTTGGCGAGGTTCATTTTTTTCATAACAGCCTCAACACCCTCTTCTACCTGCTTTTGCAACTCAGCACGCGATTCTTCAGAGCGTTTAAGCAATTCCTGAACCATTGCTTTTCCCTCTTGTTCAGTGATCTTCCCCTTTTCTACAAATTCCTGCGTAAGCTCTTCTATTTTCTCTTTAGTAAGAGCTGCCACACCAACTCCTGTTAGAAATGTTTTTTTTAATAACTCAATCATCATGTCACTCTTGTATTGTATTAAAGAATTTAATTGCGATGTTCTCTGCTTCATCAAGGGTTCGACTATTTTGTACAGAAAATGCCAAATGGTGTCCAAAACGAAAATTACTACTGTAATAATGAGTAAACTGTTTCAATCTCCCCAAACACCGCTCTGGAAGAAATTGCTCCTGTAATAATTCGATAAATCTGAAATAGATATCCTGGACATTTAATATTGGATTGTTATTAAAGTGATAAACTTCTTTTGCAATCTCTGCAAACAACCAAGGTTTAGAAACAGCTCCACGACCGAGCATTAACCCGTCAGCCCCGGAACGTTCAAGACATCTTCTAGCGTCGGCAATACTAAATATACCACCATTTGCAAAAACTGGTATGGAAACTGCTCGTTTGACTTTTCCGATCCATTCCCAACGTGGATTTCTACAAAACTTTTCACCTTGTAAGCGGCCATGGACCGTCAAGAGATCAAGTCCTTCATCTTCAAGCATTTTGCAAAAAGATACGAGTCGTTCTTGGTCAAGTGTCTTGCCAAGACGAATTTTGGCACTAATGGGAAGAACAGTGGCAGCCCTTAAGGTAGCAATAATTCTTTTCACACTATCTACTGACAGGAACGATCCGGCACCTAGCTTTCGTAGGGAAGGAGCAGGACAGCCAAGATTTAGGTCTATCCCTTGGGCATTCAATGTGTGCAGTCTGTCAATCGCAGGGAGGATATCCTGATTGGCACTTGCAAAAATCTGGTAGAAAAGAGGAGACTCAGCAGGACTTCTACAAAGAAAAGGTGACAAAGTTTCATTTTCAAATGGAAGTCTCTTAACAGAGAGCATTTCGCTGAAAAACAGCCCTATCCCGCCAATTTCTTTAATCAGGATACGAAGAGCCGAGTGGGATAGGCCCACCATGGGAGCTAGAGCAAGTGGGGGCTCAATGTTTATAACCGCTAAGGTCGAATTGCGCCTTATGCTACTCCCGCCAACGGCCACGTGAGGATTATACTGGGAATGTTGTAGTGTTTTTCCCATACGATAATGAACGTCTTAAGTAAGCTATTTTTGATGGCATCTTAAAAACTCCTAATCTGCTTCGTTGCTACATTATTTCATTAATTTCAACATATCTAAGTACACTGAAATTAAAGAAATAATGTGCGTCTCGCATATGAAGATTTTTACTTAGTCATCGGGATTTTAATCTTTTTACAAGTATATTACTTTTAATTACTATTAATGATGGACTTCACGAGTGTTTCTAAAAGAGGATCATTAAACCTTACATGAACAGAATACTCACTTTCAACATAATTCATCAAGCGAACAGCAACAATTTGACCGACACAGTTTATAACCTTTCCTCCGGGACCTAACAATGTGGTCTTTATACCTCGACCAAGCAACAATCTTGAATTTTCTTTACTGGAGACCTTGATAAAAAAAGTTAACCCTCCTGCGGATATATCTGCTACTTCACCCTTAAAAACCCTGTTACTTTTTTCCCCTGATTGATTTAATAGAGTATGCTCCACTATGATTTTCATGGGATAACGAGGATGTTGCCTCCTGTCCTCCCCTGACATTTTCAGTAGCTCGGGAACAGACACAGCCTTAAGACAATAATTTAGGATACATGGTTCTAAGCCTGGGAACGGTTCAAGCAATTCGAGAAACACTCCTCTTGCAAGAGTCTGCACATCTGTTTTACCCAATGCATTGAGAGAAACAGTCCAAATAGATACATCAAAAAAAGGTCCTGCGCCGACTATCTCTCCTGGGCCGATTTTTTTTAAAAAGACCTCATCATCACCACGTCGACATGTTAAGCTTATATTTCCAGAGTTTACAAAATATAACAAGGGGTTATTGTCCCCCTGCTCAACGATGACGGATCCTGACTCATACTCAACATTCTCTAATGCATTGTATAATGCATCAAATTCTTCCGTAGTCATAGAATCATATAAATCCTGCCATATACTGATGTGGCTTTTGGCAATTGAAGCAGCCTGCTCCTCTTCGATTATTTCATCTGCTTTAATAACGTCTGCAAGTGCACTTGGATCGACTTCTAGAATACGGTCTCTCAACAATTCAGCAATTTGAAATTGTTTTTCCTTAACTGCCTCCATACATTTTTCATATAACAACTGCCTGGCATCTGTTATCAGGTTCTTGCCTAAGAGATCAACAATTTCGTCATTGATTTCCTGCGTTTGTTCCGTTACATGATTTTCACTGACCGGGCTTGCAACAAATGGTATTGATTTCTCAGCTGTGTCAGCCACATGGTCATGATCATCGACTATGAGTTCGCTGTTCGTATTCACAAATCGTGGTTTGAGAATATGAAGAGATTGACCCACCACCCGTGCAACAGGGTCACTTTCTGGAGGGTGTTGTACCTTGCGTTCCTCAAGAATCATTTCAAGTAACCGCACAGCACGTATGGAGTCACTTAAACGGGTTTGAATTGCAAGACTGACCAATAATTTATCTTTAACAGAAGACGAAAAAGTATCGCGCTGTGACAATAAATCAAGGAAAGCCTCAGTGGCCTCCGATAGCCCTAATTGACCTATATATCCAACAAGAGCGGGTTTTAATTCGTCATTCACAATAGGTAAGGCTTCCAGGAGATAGCTACCAGGATTCGTTTCCACTACTTCACAGATACAATCAATGACTTGTTGCTGAATACGAATATCGTTATTCTTTAAACAGGGCATAATTGCTGGCACAAGACTTTCATCATCCATTGCTGCGATCATAAGAACGATATTTCTTACACCATACCAAGGGAGCTCTCTTTGGAGGTATTCTGTCAAAACCGACCCAGCAACATACCCTGTTGCTGGGATTAAACCAATTAATCGCATTCTATCTTCTTTTTCTTTAGAATTCAGAAGGGTTTCAAGAAGATGGGTAGCCGCCTTACGTCCCAGGTGAATAAGTGTTCTTTCTGCTTTCTGTCGTCTATTCCCACGTCCATGAAGACAGACCAGGGTCAATTCCTTAAGAAGATAGTCGGTAGCCATTGCCTCTTGAGATCTTCCAACAATCCCTCTTATGGCGTTATTCTTAACGAGAATCCCAGACTGAATTTGGTAGAAAACCTCAAGGAGATACTCACATTCTCCCCACAGCCCCTCCTCTAGCATTTCAACACCATATTCCTGCAACTGTTTGCAAACAGTATCACAAACGGAAAGAAAAGATGGTTCTACCCGAAGCCAGCGAAGAATGATTTCTACAATGCTCTTCACTAGATCTGGGTGATCTTTGCGACCAAGACCAACCATAGATAAGCTAAGAGCCATTATAGCACGTTCACGTAAACTGGAGTCTTCACTACAGGCACAATCACCAAGTTTTTCAAATAGCGAATGAAGCCTGTCACGTTCCCCTGCATCACAATATGCAGAGACAAGGCCTGGTAAATTTTCCATAAGCTCGTCATTTAATAAATCAGCACTGTCACCAGATTCAAGCTTAGCTACGAGTTTCAGTATACGGCGTTTAACACGCTGTTGTTCTTCGTGCTCAAGAAGCCGTTTTATTTTCTCCTGAGCTTCTTTCTGTCTGTTAATATCAATTTTCATCGATCAGGGACGCACCAGTTTGGGCTTACGGGAAGAATTATCCAAGCACTAATTTCTACAAACACGTAGTATGTTGCTAAGCAGATCAATCAGTATGATTGTGGTTGCGCTGGATAACAGCTTTCACTAATAACTTTTCAAGATGAACACGAAAGAGCGAATAAAAAAAATACCACTCAGAAATAAATTTAAAAACTCGTTATGACCTTCCATGCACAGGGTGTTTGAATGCTAAATAAGGCCAGCATGATATCAGAAAGAGGAATACCACGGCGAGTAGTCACCAACCTATTTTAATTTTTGAACGGTCATTTGAAGATTACAGATCAAATTACTCGATGGGTTCACCAAAGGCATTTAACGATCTGGATGCAGTAACATCTACCGTCACATACATCGTAAGAGTTGTATCGGACAAAGCGTTATTATTTTCTATTTTCATCATGCAGGTCTTATTAGGTTTTGTGAAAGCGAGAATAACATGAGAACTTGAGACTTCACCTGCCAGTTTCCATTTGTTTTTTTTCATGGAAGCAATGATGAATTCCTTTAAAGAGTGAAGTTCCACACGCCCCTTGTAGTGGATGATTCCACCCCTAAAGGAATCTGTGCGAATGGACATACTGTTTTTATGGGAGTATTTCATTTCTGAAGGCAGTTCAATATCCTCAAAATTCCCTACACTACTAGATAAAGTTGCATAGCTATCCCCCGTTTGGTCCAAAGGCATGGCAGTCGAACCGTTTATTCCATTTATGCAACCACACAGAGTGAAGAGCAGTATCGGTACTACACGTAACGCCAAGTATTTACGGTCATTTTTCGTATTTCCCATCGTCATTTCTCCGTTCTTTCTAATTAGTAGTATTTTTGTCTATTTCAACAAACAAAAAGAAGACACCATCATTTTCTTTATGAGGTAATTCAGTATTTGTTTTTTGTCGAGTATTTTCGTACGATAACGAGCATTTCCTGAAAAATTCAAACAACCTGATCAGGATGCATCCAGACCCCCTACGCACATGTATTTAATCTCCAAGTATTCTTCAATACCATATTTTGACCCTTCTCGGCCAATTCCAGACTCCTTTATTCCACCAAAAGGTGCCGCTTCCGATGAAAGTATGCCTGTATTTACCCCAACCATACCATATTCGAGTGCTTCTGCTACACGCCAGCACCGGGCAATATCACGACTAAAAAAATATGATGCAAGTCCATATTCAGAATCATTGGCCATCGCTACTCCTTCCGACTCTTCAGAAAAAACAAAAATTGGAGCGACTGGGCCAAAGGTCTCCTCTTTGGCAATTTTCATATTAGTAGTTACGTTTATTAAAATAGTAGGCTCAAAGAAAAACCCTGTTTTCCCAAGACGCTTTCCACCTGTAAGGATTGTAGCTCCTTTTGCAACTGCATTCTGAACCTGATCTTCAACTTTTAAAAGGGCGTTGAGATCAATCAATGGTCCCTGGTTTGTATTAGAATCAAATCCGGAGCCAACGCGAAGTTGTTCTTTAACAGCTTGAGTTAACTTCTCTGTAAATTCTTCATATACCCCTCTTTGGACGATAAAACGATTGGCACAAACGCAGGTCTGTCCTGAATTTCGATATTTGGATGCTAGGGCATCTGTAACAGCTGCATCAATATCTGCGTCATCAAAGACAATGAAAGGTGCATGCCCCCCAAGTTCCAAGGAAACTTTTTTCACAGTTTGACTGCACGCTGCCATCAATTTCTTTCCAACTGGCGTTGAACCGGTAAAGCTTAGTTTACGAACGATAGTGCTGGATGTTAACTCGGAACCTATAACATCTGCAGGACCTGTAATAACATTAAAAACGCCGGCAGGAATTCCTGCTCGGTGAGCAAGTTCTGCTAGGGCCAGTGCAGAAAATGGTGTTTGAACTGCGGGCTTAACTATAACCGTGCACCCTGCCGCCAAGGCCGGAGCGACTTTTCTTGTAATCATGGCAGAAGGAAAGTTCCATGGAGTAATTGCAGCACACACCCCAATGGGTTCTTTGAGAACCACAATTCTCTTTCCTTTTTGTGACATGGGGATAGTGTCGCCATAAATGCGTTTTGCCTCTTCAGCAAACCATTCCACATAAGAAGCACCATAAAGGACCTCGGCTTTTGCTGCCACCAGAGGTTTTCCCTGCTCAGAAGTCATAATCAAGGCAAGGTCTGAGCTATGAGCAACT
The DNA here is from genome assembly GCA_947311435.1 of uncultured Desulfocapsa sp. Taxonomy (GTDB): domain Bacteria; phylum Desulfobacterota; class Desulfobulbia; order Desulfobulbales; family Desulfocapsaceae; genus Desulfocapsa. Next base: position 4,783 of record CAMZKT010000037.1, on the reverse strand, counting down.
ATTAATTCGAACCATTTTCTTAAAAAACCCGAACGTTCTTTTGCACTCACTTTACTCCAAAAAGAGTACGCATCCTTACTCTTTGAAATAGCATCCTGAGTGACTTTTGGACCCATAGAGGGGACAGAACCGATAAGTACGTTATCAGCAGGATTAAAAACTTTTATGGATTCACTCGATCCAAGCCAACTACCATTAATATAACACTCCTGCCTGAAAAGGGAGGGCTCCTCTAAATTCATCGTTCACCTCAGAAAAAAACTGTACACAATTGTTCTTAAAACCTAATCCAATCATAATACCACAAGAATTTTTATATATCACTCATCAGACTTCAACGAAAGGTCATTTTACTCTGGATTGTATGATCTGTTGCGTAGAAAACTATATTTTGTTATTTTCTGCTGCGCAGTACATACTTTTACTCGGTCGCCATTATTAAAACGCCCAAAAACAACCAGACTTTTCAACAAATGAAGAAACAAACACTTATTCCGATAAAAAACATACCGATACGATTGAGTCAGTTTTTAAAGCTCACAAATATTGTTCAGGATGGACTCGAAGCAAAATTACGAATACAGGGGGGAGAAATATCTGTGAATGAAAAAAGGGAAACACGGCGTGGCAGAAAACTTTTTCTTACTGATATTGTTAGAATAGAGGGTATCGAATTTCAGGTAACTCAAGCAGAAGAATAATTGCTTGTTCATAAAAAAATTTTCCCCATTCCCTCCAAGATTCTACGTACTTGAAAAAATGGAATTACCCCTTGGGGGACAATGCGGTAAGACCCATTCACACCATGTGAATTCAGATATATCCATCATTACTATAATGATAGATTTTTCATCTTTGTATGCCAGCTTTTAAATTAGAACTTTCTCTGAATCCATACTTCCTCTGTTAGTGTAAGAACGAACCAATTTCCCTCATGTTGTTTTTTGTATGAGCTGCTGCATTTGTTTATTTTTAATATTTTTGGCTAAAAAGGAAGCATTTATGAGAACTCACAAACCGTTGGCGGAACGTATGCGGCCACAATCAATTAACCACATTGTGGGTCAAAAAAAGTTGCTTGGCGAAGGGAAGCTACTCACAAGAATGATCGAATTCGGATCTATCCCATCTTTTATTTTGTGGGGTCCACCCGGTACCGGCAAGACAACACTTGCACGTATTTTAGCACGATCAACCCGGGCCCATTTCGTGTATTTTTCGGCTGTTTTATCAGGTGTAAAGGATGTCAGAAAGATCGTAGAACACGCAGAAAAACTCCGTTCTACAGAACAACGCGCCACAATTTTCTTTATTGATGAAATTCATCGATTTAACAAGAGTCAACAGGATGCCCTTCTTCCCCATGTGGAAAACGGCCTTTTTACTCTCATCGGAGCAACCACTGAGAACCCTTCTTTTCAGGTTATCGCCCCCCTGCTATCTCGCTGCCGTGTCATTGTTTTAGAAGAATTGTCAAAAGGAGATATAGCCACCATCTTGAAACGTGCGTTAAATGATGTTGATAACGGCCTTGGTAGACATAAACTCAAACTAAAACCAGCCATGCTCAAAACAATATCGGAACTTGCTGATGGGGATGCAAGAAAGGGACTGAATACACTTGAAATTTCCTCTACAATAGCCCTTTGCCGGATACAGTCGAATAATGCTGGTGCTTCAAGTGAAATCATACTTGAGGACATCCTGGAAGCAGCACAGCAGTCGCAGTTACGCTATGATAAAAATGGTGAAGAACACTATAATCTTATTTCAGCCCTCCATAAGAGTCTTCGGGATTCAGACCCCAATGGAAGCCTTTATTGGCTCTACAGGATGCTTGAATCCGGTGAAGATCCACTCTATATTTGCAGACGATTAATACGTTTTGCTTCTGAGGATATAGGAGTCTCAGATCCACAGGCTCTTATCCACACTGTATCCTGTAGAGATGCTTACCACACACTTGGCCTTCCTGAAGGAAAACTGGCCATAGCTCAGGCCGTAGTATATCTTGCCACAGCACCTAAAAGTAACAGCCTTTATACTGCAGAGGCCAAAGTCAAAAAGTGTATTTCCAGATCAGGTTCTCTTCCTGTACCTCTTCACCTTCGAAATGCACCGACCCAATTAATGAAGGATCTCAACTACGGTAAAGAATACAAATACGCCCACAATTATGACGATGCACTTCTTGCTCAAGATCATCTACCGTCAGAAATAAAACATGACCATTATTACACTCCATCAAACCGAGGGTATGAGGCACAAATCAAAAATCGCCTCCAAAAGTGGCAAGCCATCCTCAAACAGAGAAAAAGCAATGTATAATTTCCCCAAACCCAAACACGTTATTCTCATTACCAACTTATTTTTTTTATGGGCATTAACTGTGAATCTTCAAGCAGCTTCAGTGCCTTCTTTGGAAATATTCTTCTCTGGAAATATCCAAGGTGAGACAAAGCCCTGTGGCTGAAACTCCAATCGTTTGGGCGGTCTGTCTAGAAAAATATTTCAAATTCACAACAATCATAAATCCGAGAACGAAAATATCCTACTGCTTGATGCGGGGAACCTTCTCTTTAAACGGGCTCAAGTGATTGAAAAAACTTCCAGAGAACTCCTTACCGCTGAGAGTATTATTGATATATATACAGATAGTAATTTTGATGCAGTTGGGGTAGGCCCCCTGGATTTGTCTGGTTCAATTGATTTGCTTAAAAACAGTAGTAACGACGGTTTTCCCTGGATTTCTGCAAATTTATACAATAAGCAAGGTGAACCATTCTTTAAACAATGGATAAACAGAAAAGACGGTGATATTGAAATTCGTATTACAGCTCTAACGGGAAGTATTCAAAATCCGCCTCAAGATATTGTAAGAAAGGAACCAGATAGAGTACTCCCCGACATCCTAAAGCGCTTAACAAAAAATCATACGGATGTTTTTATTATTCTTCTATCCACTCTCAGTAATGATGAAAACAAGAAAATAGCCGAGCACTACCCTGACATAAATCTTATCATCGGCGCAGACCCCCGAATGGCAAATATTTCACCATATCTGATACACGACTGCCTTTTGACTCAAACAACAAAACTTGGGAAATATCAGGGCCTCCTAAAAATATCTTTTGGCACAAGCAGAAGATGGGAATTCGGTATAAAAAAACCACTTGACGGCCTTACCAGCAGGAGAGATTCTCTCTCTCGCCAAATTCAAAGGCTTACAGAAAAAGTGAACACTCAGGAAGAAAACGACAAATACAAGAGAACTATTGTACGTCTACGGAGAGACAAAACCGTGTTGGACAAAAAAATAAGTATGATAAATAGAAAATTGGAAAAAGACATGAGAAATGGCATTGTCGGCGATCGAATCAGTAACAAATTTATTGGGCTGAAAAAAAATATGCCTACAGATGCGCACACCAATAAAAGAATTTTTCAGCTCGAAAATGATATTGCCAAAATGCGCTGAGAATATCCGTTTTGATTTCAATCAATAAAAAAAAAGGTACTTCTGGAAAAACCAGAAGTACCTTTTCTTATACATAGTAAAACACTATTTTACTATTAATTTAGCAACCAAAAGCCTTCTGCAAATCAGGCACAACCTGTTTTTTACGGCTCATCATGCCGTCAATCCACATAGATGTCCCGTCAATTTTACCACCAAAGGCACCTTCGATAAGTGCTTCATCGTCAGAAACAACCACTAACTGAGTTCCTTCTTTTACAACATCGGTCAGCATGAGAAGAACAGTGTGTCGACCATCAGACTTTACTTCCTGAACAGCTGCAAGAAGATCATCACGAATAGCCTCAACTTGATCAAGGCTTGCAAGTTCAAGCTGCCCAACACCAACCTTATTTCCTTTCATATCAAAGTCTTTGTAATCACGGAAGAGAAGATCTTTCGCAGGAACACCGTCAACAGAAGATTTTGCTTTCAGCATATCCATGAAAAGAGCATCGGTATCGTCAACACCTGCGAGAACTTTAAGCTCTGCAACAGCAGCTTTATCATCATCGGTACAGGTAGGGGATTTGAAGTTAACTGTATCGGAAAGAATAGCTGAAAGGATTCCACCGGCAACGTCTTTGGCAATCGTAACACCAGCATCTTTGTACATCTTGTTTAATACGGTTCCTGTACAACCAACAGGCTCAACGCGAACAAGAATGGGTTGATTGGTGGTTACATCACCAACTTTGTGATGATCAACGATTGTTATTACTTCAGCATCAGAAATACCAGCAGGAGCTTGTCCAATGTCACTAAAATCTACCAGCGCAATTGTTTTACCAGCTACATCCATCATTTCTTCTGGAGCTGTAAGACCAAACTTCTCAAGAACTACTGTTGACTCAGGATTGAGTTTTTCAAGAGAAGTTTGCATACAGGCTTTTGCATCCTGCCCCTGTGCGTTCAAAAGAGCGGCTAAACCGATGGCAGCAGTAACTGAATCGGTATCAGGGTTAGAGTGACCTGTAACGTGAATTGTCATTGTATTTCCTCCATACAATTATGTTTTTATGTACCCCTGTTTTCGAGGCGCTTAGATTCCAATAAAGAAGAAAAACAATAGTGCTTTAGCAGTTTAGAGTCAAGTGGAAAACTCACATCAACCATGAACACATTATCTAAACACCCACTATTCAAGGAATTAGAGAACCTGGGAAAATTTAGCTGTGCATTATTTCGCATACCTATTATGAAAAAGCATTCTGATAAGATCGTGACTTTGATTTTGAGGTACAGTATATATATCTTCTGATATAT
>CAMZKT010000036.1 GCA_947311435.1 uncultured Desulfocapsa sp. | reverse complement strand
GGGGGTCGATGGAAGTGTTATTCGAAACATAGCCAGCGAACTCAGTTTTCTAAAAAAAAGTGGCCGTGAAGTTATACTGGTGAGCTCTGGAGCTGTTGCTGCTGGTAAGCGAAAAATCTCTGTTTCCGACAATACGGAAATAGGTCTAGTTGAAAAACAGGCTCTTGCTGCCATTGGTCAACCCAGTCTCATGCAGTCATATGTCACTGCTTTTGCAAAACACGGGCAATCAGTGGCTCAGGTATTATTGACCCATTCAGACCTCGCTGATCGGAAACGCTATTTACGTGTCAGAAACACCATTCTTGCTCTTTTCCGTTTCAATTCAATTCCCGTTTTAAATGAAAACGATACTGTTGCAGTGGACGAACTTCGTTTTGGTGATAATGATACGCTTGCGGCTCTAATTGCGAATCTCGTTGAAGCTGATATGTTTATTTGTCTTACGGATGTAGTAGGTTTGTACACAGCAAATCCTCAGACTGATTCCACTGCTAAACCTGTATACACTGTGTCTCAAATCACAAAGGAAATTGAGGCAATGGCCGGGAATGTGAAAAGCGCGCTTGGAACCGGTGGAATGCAATCCAAAATACGTGCAGCCAGGATGGTTTCATTTGGTGGTGGTTCATCGTTCATTGGTCCGGGGCGAGGGAAATCTATAATACAGCAATTGTTTAGTGGTGAAATGATAGGTACCTTTTTTCTCCCGGCACATGATAAAATTAAAGCAAGAAAACAATGGATTGCACACGTATTACAACCTAAAGGTTTTTTGGTTCTGGACGGCGGCGCAAGCGATGCTATCTCAAAGAACGGCTGTAGCCTTCTGCCTTCCGGTATCTTTGAGGTTCAGGGGGATTTTTCCATAGGCGATGCTGTTCATTGCCTTAACAGCGCAGGAGAAACCATTGCTGCCGGGTTAGTCAATTACAGCTCGGATGATGTGAACAAAATAAAACAACACCACTCTAAAGAAATTCTCACGTTGTTAGGGAGCAAGGATTGCGATGAGGTTATCCACCGGGACAATTTAGTTTTGTTGTAATTGTTCATGGACAGCGCATTGTTATCCATCTCTGTCTGCTGAACAGTTACAGTTCGGTGGTTTTGCTAATTTTGCAGTCCCACCTGAATAGTTAAAAAAAAATAGTCATGAGGACGCAGATGATTAATATGTATCAGGATATTAAAGGTATGGCTGTACAGGCCAAAAAAGCAGCAAGGACGCTCGTGACCCTTTCAACCGAGACTAAAAACAATGTACTTCGTCGTATGGCTGCAGGAATTGATGCCAAAAGAGATTTCATTCAGTCTGAAAATGCAAAGGACCTTGCTGCCGGAAAAGAGAAGGGGCTTTCCCTGTCCATGCTTGATCGTTTGGAACTTTCAGATGCAGTGATTGCTTCTATGATGCAGGGGCTTTCTGAAGTTGCTGCACTTCCTGATCCCGTAGGAGAGATCGAAAAAATGATTAAACGACCAAATGGTTTGATGGTTGGTCGTATGCGTATTCCTTTGGGTGTTATTGGAATGATTTATGAATCTCGTCCTAATGTAACGGTTGATGCCGCAGCCCTATGCTTAAAGGCCGGAAATGCAATCATTCTTCGAGGAGGTTCCGAAGCTATCAATTCAAACAGGGCTTTGGCATCTGTTCTTCAGGAAGTTCTTAAGGCTGAGGGGATTGCTGCCGAGGCTATTCAGGTTATTCCCGTGACTGATCGTGAAGCAGTGGATATTCTGCTCAGTCAGGAAGAGTATATTGATTTGATCATTCCCCGTGGAGGAGAGGGACTTATCCGGTTTGTCTCTGAAACATCTCGTATTCCAGTGTTAAAACATTATAAAGGGGTTTGTCATATTTATGTTGATTCCGATGCTGATCTGGACTTGGCCACTCCTGTAATCATCAACTCTAAAGTACAGAGACCTGGTGTCTGCAACGCTCTTGAAGGACTTCTTGTTCATAAAGATATTGCAAATGAGTACCTTCCTGGACTTGCAGCGGAACTAAGGAAAAATGATGTAATATTACTTGGGTGTGAGAGGTCTGCGGGAATTACCCCTGATATTGTGGCCGCGAAGGATGATGATTGGGGAACTGAATTTCTTTCTCTCTCACTCTGTGTTAAAATTGTCGAGGATATGGATGAGGCCTGCTCGTATATCGAAGAATATGGCTCTCAGCATACTGAGATAATTCTTTCTGAAAATCATAGTAAAGTTCAACGTTTTTTGAATGAAGTAGATGCATCTGCCGTGATGGTAAACACATCAACACGATTCAATGATGGTGGTGAACTTGGCCTTGGAACAGAAATAGGTATCAGCACAACCAAACTTCATGCTTATGGACCTATGGGGCTGGAAGAGTTGACTACACGAAAGTTTATCGTATATGGGCAGGGACAGGTCCGGACTTGATTCGTAAAATAGGCCTGTTGGGAGGAACCTTTGATCCTGTTCACTACGGGCACCTGGCACTTGCCCAGGCTTCGATGGAGTTGTGTGAACTCTCGGAGGTTGTATGTATTCCTGCAGCAGTTCCTCCGCATAAACAGGGAAATGTGGTAGCACCTTTTGCGCACAGGTTTGCCATGCTCAATATAGCTGTTGCTGAATATCCTGCTCTTCGGGTTTCATCCATAGAGCAGTCCCTGGCAAAACCTTCTTATACCATTGATACCCTGAACTATTTAAAATCACATTCCATGGGGGCTGTTGAGTACTTTTTTATTACAGGGGCAGATGCATTTCTTGATATTCAATCCTGGAAAAACTTCAAAGATGTTCTCAGTTCATGCAACTTTATAGTGTTTACCAGAAAAGGGGAGAGTAACGAAAATCTGCATGTGCTCTTTGAAGTGCTAGGCTATTCTTATGAGTGTGCCGCCTGGCGTAACAGCAAGAACGAAAAAATAATCTGTACTCCTCTCGATTCGCTGCCAATGGTTTCCTCATCGGATATTCGTCAACTTGTTGTCGCTGGTAATGATTTTAACCAATTGCTTCCTGTTGAAGTTGGTGAATACATAACCAGACATCAACTCTATCGAAAACACTGAATTCAAAGGTTGACTTTTTCCTGGTTCTGCATGCTATACTACGTATTAACGTATTAACGTATTAACGTATTAACGTATTAACGTATTAACGTATTGTTGTCTGTTCACAGGCTTTATTTCTAATTTTGGTTCTCTATAAGAAAAAAATGAAACAGAGTGTTCCTGGTAGCTCCCCAATAAGATTGCTTATCGTCGATGATTCATGGGTTTTGCGCAAAGTGTTGCGAGGCACCCTAACGCAAAGAGATGATATTAACATAATAGGCGAAGCAACCAATGGTGTACAGGCGCTGGAGTTGATTTTAAAGGAAAAACCTGATGTAATTTTGCTCGATATGGAAATGCCTACAATGGATGGAATGACCACCTTGCAACACCTGATGATTCATACTCCTACTCCAACTATTATGCTCTCATCGCTAAGCAATCGTGGAACAGCAAGATGTTTTGACGCCTTGAAGTATGGTGCTGTTGAATTTGTATCCAAAAACTCATTTTTTAAAGGAATGGATGGCGCAGCTCACAGTAAACTTGTGCTCAAGACGATCCAGGATGCGTCGCGAATGAATGTTCAGGCCATTGACCCTATGCAGCAGAAAAGTGCAGACGGAAAGCTTGTTGATACTGACACAACCGTTGTTTTCTGCGAAGAATGTGGCACGAAACAGGTTGTTGATGATCAATCTTCTGCAAATGAAGTGATTATATGTAGGAAATGTGGTGATGAATTGTTTGTGCACGCCGATAAAAGGTATAGACGCATGAATTTCATAACAGTTATTGGTGCTGGGGAATCAGGCTATGCAAATATTTTGAAAATAATCCCAGAGCTTACGCCGGAGATGGGAGGATCTATCTGCGTCGTGATTCATGACCGACCCGATATTGTCGAGTCTTTTGTAAAATATCTTGATGCAATCTGCGATTTTGATGTTATTTTTGCTTACAACGGAACTCATCTCGAAGGCGGTTGCTGTTATATTTTTTCTGGGGACAAACACGTTCGACTATCATCATTTTCAGGGCATTACACCCTGCAAATGAAAAATGAAAAACCGGTCGGCAACTTAGGCGTAATAGATGTTTTGATGATGTCTGCTGCAGCTTGTATGAAAAATAGGGTGGCTGGGGTCATTCTGTCGGGATCAATCTCAGATGGGAGCAAGGGGATTGAGATGATTCTTAGGGCAAAAGGAAGTTGTTTTGTCTTAGCCCCTAATCAATGCCTTCATAAATCAATGGTAAATGATTCTCTTAAACGATTTAAACTGCAAGACAATAATGATGAAATGAATCTGGCTGTTGAAATTCAGAAATGTCATTTTTCGTATAAGGAAAAAGTTATTACAGCATAACGAACGGCTCCTGTGATACACTCTGTTACAGAGCAGTATAGCTTTTTTCGACCTTGTTGGCCAATTTTAGCAGAGAGAAAAGAGCCTGAGGGATTCCGTAAATCAGCTCTGATGCTGTATATCCAAACCCGCTTTGCCCATAAAGTTCGTCTCCTGCCATTCCATGGATGTGTACGGCCACTGCCGCAGCAGTTTCAGTGGACAGGTTTTGACAAAGCAATGCCCCGATTATTCCAGTAAGAACATCCCCCATACCTCCTGCAGCCATGCCGGGATTGCCGCTGGTATTGATTCGGATCACTCCGCCAGAGGAAGCAACTATTGTTCCGGCACCTTTAAGCACTATGGTAAAATCATTTCTTTTTTGGCTGTACATCTGACAGGCTTTTCTTGCTGCTTCCACACGATTGCCTTGGAGTTCATTAATAGTGCAATCGAGAAGCCTGGCCATTTCTCCGGGGTGCGGGGTGAAAATCCGCGGTCCTGCAGCGTGGGGAAGGCTGTCACAGTGTTCCGCTATAATATTTAATGCATCGGCATCCAGTACCATGGGAATTTTTACGGTTTCATACAGGCTCAGAACAAGTTCCGACGTGCCGGGGGCTGTTCCTATGCCAGGCCCGAGAATCACAGCTTTTTTCCCTTCCAGTGCTTTTTGTATAAATGTTGCGTCACTGTGGTTTAAAAACGATATAGATGTAGGCAGGGGGATGGTCATTGCTTCGATAAGCTGACTCTCATATATTGAATTGAGATCTTCAGGGGTAAAAAGGCTGATAAGGCCAGTACCTGCTTTCATTGCCGACTTAATCGTGAGGATTGCTGCACCTGTTTTTCCCTTGCAGCCGGCAAGCACAGCCAGGTGCCCAAAATCGCCCTTATGAACATTGGGAGAGCGCTTCAGCGGAGCAATGATGGTGGCAGCCGTTTTTCTGTCAAGAAGTTCTGTGCTGATTTGAGCCTGGTTTATAACCTCAGGTGGAATGCCGATGTCAACGATCTTGATTTTTCCGGAAACGCGGGGGCCGTTGTTGAGGATATGGCCCGGTTTTTTACAGGCATAGGTGGCTGTGTAGTCAGCCCTGACGCATTTACCAAGAATTTTTCCATTGTCGGAACTCAATCCTGAAGGGAGGTCTGCAGCAATAACAGGAATGTCACGTAGGAAGTTAGAATCGTTTATAAATTCAATGCATTGTGCAAAGTGACCTGTTACAGACCTTTGTAGTCCAGTACCAAAAATGGAATCAACAACCGCATAACAGGCACCATGGTTGATGAACTGATTATATAGAACTGGTAGAGTCTGAACTTGGGCGCTTGTAGTAATGAGGTGAGTGGGCAGTCTTAGTTTTCGAACAATTGCCATGTTTGCTGCAGTGTCACCAGATAGTTTGTCTGGATCAACAAGAAAGAAGAAGATAGGCTTACAGCCTCTTTGATGTAGGTGTCTACCAATAACAAGTCCATCCCCGCCGTTGTTTCCGGGGCCAATAAAGATCAGAACAAAGGTGCTTTTCGGGTTTCCCAGTTCTTTCTCCATCATACGAACAGTACCAAGTCCGGCGTTTTCCATAAGAACCATTCCGGGGATATGATAGTCTTTGGTTGCGCTACTATCGAGTCCTTGCATTTCTATCGTGTTTGGTAATTTCATGTGGCTTCCGTTAAAAAGATGAAATATGTTTGAAAAGCTGAATCTCTTTGTTTTTCCAAGATATGTTTACTTGGACATGTCACAGTTCTGTACAAACAGTTTTAAGGAGACTTTAATAAGAAAACATAATAGGCCGATTGCGTATAGTAAAGAGAATTACTAGATGAATTATAGGAGGATAAGGAAATGGATATAGTCGTATTCCAACAACAGGGCTCTGGCGAGAAAAAAGTAGAGGGTGTTTTGCAATATGGGGCTCCCATTCGGATAACCGAGATAGTATCAATCGATGAATTCCTTCCAGATTTTATTGAAAATCCGTGCGATTTTATGGACGATGACTTTACGGCAAATCTGGTACTAAATTATTTAACCCATCCGGATCTCTCACAATATTTGATCGCTCTTTGTGATCAAAAGGGAATCCCTATTGTTTCACCGGGAAAAAAAGGAAAAGGTTTCACTCCTTTCACATGTTGTGGGCTTGGGAGAAGCGAAAAACTTGGCCTTTATGGTGAGAAATTTGGTGTTCCTGAATACAAAGTAAGACTTGATGGAAATAGGATAGCGGACATATCTGTTGTACGAGGAGCCCCATGTGGTGCTACTTGGGATGCGTTACAGGAATATATCGGATGCCGAGTTGATGATGTTTTGACAAGGCTACCACGGCAAGTGCAGTATTTTTGTTGTGCTGACCCAAGTGGTTTTGACCCGATAAGTGGGAAAAGCCCTGTACACTTTGCCGGGTATGTGCATATCGCTGCTTTAAAGAAGGCAATTGAGGAAGCAGCATAGATCGGGTAAGTAGCCACGTCTTTGTTATAGAAAAAAAATGGCCAATAAATTCCTGTTTATTGCTTGGTCCATAAACGTTTGGTCTTTTGCCAATAGTATAAAATATACTTGTCGGAAACACTGGTTAAGGTGTTCTTTATAAGCACGGGGAGCACCGAGTGTTCGTTAGCTGTTTGCCTGATAAAATAAACAGTTATAAATAAGAATATTCCGTTTGGTAACCACATGGCCGGTACGACTGGATAGCCGTTATCCACTGCAAAATCTTTCCCCAGTGTGAATAGAATGTAGTAGAGAATGAAGAAAGCAAGGCCCAGCGGTATCCCTGCGGCCCTACGCCCCGGTCTTGCCAGCAAGCCAAGGGGCATCCCAAGAAGGCTTAAAATAAAACAGCCAACTGGGAGGACAATCCGTTTGTGGTATTGAACAAGCATCTCCCGTCCTTCCCTTGTGTCAGGCCCGACCTTTTTGATGGCTTCCTGTAATTGAGTCATGGTAAGTGAAGAAACATCAAGGCGGGTAACATCTTCACCATCAAGTATTGTCGGTGGCTGCAATGGAATATTGATGGTGTATTTTTTAAAAGCGATTATTTGTGATTTGTTGCTGTCCGGCCGATGCAGGCTTCCGTTCTCAAGGATTATGGTTACCAGCATATTGTTGATCTGCGCATTCATTGTCCCAGACTCGGCCATTGTGATAATGGGGGTTGTCTGACCCCGCATGTCAGAAACCCAAACATTGTTCCATCTCCCTGTGTCCTTGTCTATGGAATCGACGTAGACGACAAGGTCTCCAAGAGCTTCTGTAAATTGGTGTTCTTTAATACCTTTATCGATCTTTTCCTTTGCTACTTGGAACATGAGTTGTTTCATCGCAATTTCAGATCTGGGAATCAGGGTCGCAGAAAAGTATCCAGCAAGGCTGGCAATGATGGCAGAAACGATAATGATTGGAGGAAGCATTTGGTAAAGACTGATACCGCTTGCTTTTAGAGCCAGTATCTCACTTTCTGCTGAAAGTCTGGTGAATGAAATAATTACTCCCACCATTGCAGCCATGGGGATAGAGTAGAGAAACATATTGGGAAACAGATACAGGAAGAGCCGAACAAAATCCACAAAAGTTATCTCAAGTTCCAGGACAACATTGAGAAAGGGGATGAGCTTTACCAGAAAAAAGACACTGTTCATAACAAGAAAACTGGCAAAAAATGGCGCCAGCATTTCCGTTGACAGGTAGCTATACAATAACTTCGGTATTCTGGTGGAGTTCGGCATTGATTCTTAATGGACCCTTCTGTAAAAAAGACGTTTAACCTAAATCCTGCAATCGACAAGTTTAGCGGAGATACGAGGTTCAATGAATTGAAATTATCGTACACTACAATTCATTGATAACGAAGCAAATTCAGTGAGATTGTCAATTCCGCAGAGCAAAGAAAATGAAAAATGAATCTTTTTTTACTTTCTGAAGTGGAGGATTTTGGTTTAAATATATTCGAGTATTATTTGAACCGAGTCTACAGAAAAACAAAAAAGGCTACAAGGGAGAATTGAATGTCTCTAACAATAAATCTAAGAATGTGAAAACAATCATCCATTATGCACCTTACAATTCCAATTCTGTTCACTCAGGTTCTAAAAAATCAATAGACAACACACTAAGCATTGTGTTGTATAAAATCCTGGGAATATATTTACTTTTTATCAGGGAGAGTTGTTTATGCATTTATTTGAAACAGAAGATGGTGATATCTGGGTTTGTATAACCTGTGGTCGTGAACGGGAAAAAGAAATCAGAGCAAAAAATTGGGAATATATCTTTGACAAAGATGATCCTGTCTTGCGATGCAAATTGTGCGGTGGTCCCGATTACGAGATGGAAGATTAAGATGAGCAGTCAATAATTTCCAACAGGTAATTGGTGGGCCGTGGCGCAAGACACTGTAATAGTACCTGAAGTGTCTTGCGTTATGATTATTCCCTTAGAACTTTGCGTCAGCTATGGGCCGTTCAATGGTAACATCTATCCAGTGTTGATCCCACCACTCCTTGGGATCAACAAATATACCATTTACAAGCATTGAGAAATGAAGGTGATCGCCGCCTGCCATTCCGCTGAGGCCGGTGTTACCAAGAACGTCACCTTTATTAAGTGTTTCGTCCGGTGATACATTTATCTGGCTCAGGTGTGAATAGAGACTGAATATTCCCTGTCCATGGTCAAGCATAACCATGTTCCCGTATATCCCTAGAAAATCACTAAATACAACTTTTCCAGTTCCGGCAGCCTTAACGGCTGCATGTTTTGTTGAGGCGATATCCATTCCCAAATGAACCTGCTTGTCTATTGACTTTCCTTTGTAGTAGTAAGTACGATGATCGGCAAAGCCGGCCTTTCCACTGCCAGCCATACGAATAAATCGCCCTTCCCATAGCCGGCTTTGATTTGGATTCATACAGAGGTCGTGAATCTGTTTGTTATTATCTTTGCGAACGCTACGGTTAACATAAAGATATTTTGGTAGCATATCCCCCTCTATTTCCGTCATTTTCTGGTAGTGCTCTTCAAACTCAGGTATTTTTCTAGAGAGGAATCCGTCGCTTACATTAATCCTGTCTTTTTTCTGCTTAGGGTCGTTGAGTATGGGGGAAAATGGTTTAATTGTTTTATTTCCTGCTACATCTATCGCAAAAATCTTAGCCTCTGATATTTCCTTCGTGTCATAAGGGAGTGCGATATATGCGATATATTTTGAATCAGAACCATCTGTCAGAGGGAAACCGCGGTGATAGGATGAATTAAGCATGACACCATGTTTTACTGCATCATCAATTTTGTATATAACAATTCCTGCACCGCCGGGTTTAATGTATCTCTCGCTGTGAAGTATGGAAAGTTTCGGGGGACTGGTGTCGATGGTTGCTTTATGAAAGAGTTCAGTTGAATTTCCTTTCATAAGACCGCGTAAGGAATAATCTGTGACTTTCGCACTGATAACGGCTTCACCATCTTTCAACTTCAATGCTTTGGTGTCGATTGTAACTGAGATTGTCTCTTTTGCTGTGCCACCAGATCCATCATCTTGTTTTCTTGGAAAAACCCTGGAAAAGAGTTCTTTCTCATTCCCAGCCTGGCTAAGGAGTATCTTTACCGAGCGAAGTCCGCTTCTGGTATCAGCTACGGTGAGAGTGATGTCTGTTTTTTTTCCTATAAAGTTGGGTAGATTGTCAGCAGTTATTGATGGCTTTTCACCCTCAAAATAGGTTATGAAAATATATCCCCCAGCACTAGCAAGAAGGAGTAAGAGAATAAAGTAAAGAGAGTACGAAGGGCCTTTTTTTGTGCGTCGTCTATTGAGTCTTGTCATGATTTCTCACAGAGTTTTTTGTAAAGAAGGGGGATTAGGTGTTCCAGTCAATTTCGTAATGTTCAATATGAAAATTGTCGTTGCAGACAATATTTAATTCTTTGCCGAGATCAGTTTTAAACTGATTAATGACAGTTTTTTCTTCGTTGTAGAGTGAATCAGCTATCTGTGGGTGGACGGTAAGCGTGACATTCATGTTGTTGTGTTTGGTTTTTCGCGAAAGTGTACGAAAAATTTCATAGCATATTGTTTTACGTGATTTGACTACACCTTCACCTGCACAGTGATGACATGGTTCACACATCATTTGGCTCAGGTTTTCGTAGCATCGTTTGCGGGTCATCTGGACAATACCGAATTCAGAGAGCTTGAGAATATTGATTCGGCTTTTGTCTTTTTTGACTGCTTCGAGAAAAGAGCGATAGAGCTCTTCTTTGTGTTTTTCCTGCTCCATATCTATGAAATCTATTACGATTATTCCTCCGATATTTCGGAGTCTCAATTGATAGGCGATCTCTGTGACAGCTTCCATGTTAGTTTTAAAAATTGTCTCTTCAAGGTCATGCTCACCAACATATTTCCCTGTATTTACATCAATGACAGAGAGAGCTTCTGTGGTTTCGATAATGATGTGTCCACCGGAGCGGAGCCAAACTTTTTTTTCCAGGGCTTTGTTTATCGCGCTATCAATACCGTGGGCTTCGAACAGTGGCATCGCTTCCTGGTAAAGGAATATACGATCCTGAAGCTTTGGCACAAATGTACGTGCAAAACCAAGGAGTTTTTCATAGGTGTCATGATCATCAAGGGTCAGGCTATGAACCTCTTCAGTGAACAAATCACGAACTGATCGAAAAGTAATATCAAGATCTTCATAGATTATTCTGGGAATATTTGATGTTTTTTGAGAGGTATCCTTTATTTCGTCCCAAAGCAAAAGAAGAAATTCCATGTCTGCTTCCAATTCTTCCATTGTTGCATTTTCTGCAACAGTCCGAACTATGAAGCCCGTTTCTCCAGGACGAAGGATCTCGATACGTTCTTTAAGAGCCATTCGTATTTCTTCATCCTGGATTTTTCTTGAAATACCAATGTGCTCAGTGAGTGGCATGAACACAAGATTTCTACAAGCCAGTGTAATATGGCAGGTGAGTCTGGCACCTTTTGTTCCGATGGGATTTTTTACTACCTGTACGGTTATGTCCTGCCCCTCAGAGAGAAGCGTTTCTATATGTGTATCATCGGATGGTTGCTTGTAGTTGACGCTATGTGTGACATTTGAGGGAGATGGAATAACATAAATATCACTTACATACAAAAAGCCCATTCGTTCGAGGCCGATATCAATAAATGCAGCCTGCATTCCTGGGAGAACCTTCACCACTCGACCACGGTAAATGTTGCCTACCAGACCTTTTTCACTGGGACGCTGAAGGTGGAACTCCGCCAGATGCTCGTCTTCTACAAGTGCTATTCGTACTTCGTAGCTCGTTGAGTTGATAAAGATTTTATTGGACATTCTTGGTTATATAATGGGGTGTCTAACTTGATTTGGTGATGGCTGGTGTCGTGTTTACAAGTTCTTTAATATACAGTAGTTTGATTTATAAATCTTCTTCAAAATCCAAAAGTTTTAGACGAGCCGTTAAAATGCCAGAAATATCTGTTATAATACCAACATACAACAGGGAGTCCCTGCTTTTACGTGCCTTGATATCTGTTGTAAGGCAGAGTATAAGATGCTCTGAGATCATAGTGGTGGATGATGGTTCAGAGGACAATACCAAGGCATGTGTGCAGGATTTTGCAGAGGAAAGTATCATTCCCGTTCGCTATCTGTATCAGGAAAACAAAGGTCCTGCAGCTGCAAGAAATCGTGGTATTGTCGAAGCACATTCTCCATATATTGCATTTCTGGACTCGGATGATCATTGGAAGAAAAAAAAACTTGAAATTCAATATAGGGCTCTTTCCTCCAGGCCTGAATGTCTTATTTCTCATACTCAAGAGAAATGGTTACGAAGGGGGGAACATCTGAATCAGAAAAAAATCCATCAGCCGGGTAATGGAGATATATTTCAACACTGTCTACGCCTTTGTGCTGTAGGGATGTCAACTGTCATGGTCAAAAGCACACTTTTTAGCGAGGTTGGCCTTTTTAATGAGGATCTGCCCTGTTGTGAAGATTATGATTTATGGCTGCGCACTAGTAGTCTGTGTCAGTTTCTATTGATTGAAAAGCCACTCACTGTAAAGGAGGGTGGCCGTGAGGATCAAGTCTCATTTTTGTTCAGGGTTGGTATGGATCGGTTACGTATTGTCTCTATCCTTAATCTGTTAAAAGAGAAACGCTTACTGAAAAAGCAAATGAAAATGGCCCTTGAGGAATTAGAGCGTAAATGTCTTGTTTATGGAAAAGGCTGCCTCAAGCATAAAAAAAGAGATGAAGGATGGATGTTTCTAAAAATCGCAGAATGGGCCCAAAAAACTCTTGGTGGAGACATCAATAATTCTTTGATTATTCCACATATTCCCGAATCATTCTTGCGCCATTAACCTAACGAGAAATTATGATTTCTGAAAAATCCTGGAAAGATCCCTCTTTGTATCTGAATGAGATTCATGTTGAAGAATCCTGTATAAAACTTGATTATACCAGGGAAATTCTCAAAAGAGCAGATCTCCCCTTTACAGTTATTCCTGATAGAGCTGATCCTGAAGGCATAATTGGAGAATATCCCGCAAATCTTATGCAAGGGAAACATCATCTCTTGCTTTGCAGGAACCGTGGACATTTTTTTAAACCCTGTCCGGGAACAAAGGAATACAGATGCTGTGATTACCAGGTGTTGAACACCGGAATGGGCTGTCCAATGGATTGTGTGTACTGTATTCTTCAGGCATATCTCAATAAGCCCTGGCTTACTTTCTTTGTGAATAGAGATGATTTGTTGTGTGAAATGAAAAAGGCTTTTAGGGCAGAACCGGACAGATTCTTTCGTATTGGAACAGGTGAATTTACCGATTCCATGGCATTGGACAGGATTACAGGACTCAGTAAGATCCTGGTGGAGTTTATGGCAAAGCAACGACAGGCTGTACTTGAATTAAAAACTAAAAGTGCGGTTATCGATAATTTGAAGGGGCTTACACACAATGGAAGAACAGTCCTTGCCTGGTCTTTAAACGCGACTACTGTGATGCACAAAGAAGAAATTCGCTGTGCCACACTTGATGAACGTCTGGAAGCTGCAGCTCAATGCGCAGAATGGGGATATAAGCTGGCCTTTCATTTTGATCCGATTGTTGACCATCCCGGTTGGAAAACCGGTTATGAAGAAACGATCACCAAGCTTTACCGGTGCGTTCCTGCAGAACAAATTGTCTGGATATCACTCGGTGCTTTACGTTATCTACCATCATTAAAAGTGATTGCTACTGAAAGGTTTCCTCAATCACGGATATTTTATAAGGAGTTTATAGAGGGGTTGGATAATAAAAAGCGTTATTTCAGGCCAAGACGGGTAGCTCTGTACAGGCATATTTATTCTCTTCTAAAACAGGGGGCATCAGCGCAAACAATTATTTACTTCTGTATGGAAAGTGACGAAATCTGGCAGGATGTAATGGGTTTTATCCCAGAGGAAAAAGGTGGAATTCCACAGATGCTTGATAGGGCAGTGAACGGCGGAAAATGAAAAAAATTCACTGGCCTAATAAGGGAGCCTTTGGTATTAACAACATTTTGCTGGACTTTCCAAAACGCTTCATCTTTTTCATCGCTGTCAATAAAGTTATTACAACGTATCCAGAGACTCTTGGATTGTTTGGTTTTGACGGGCCTTGAACATGAAGTTTTGTGAAAATCCATCTCTGTTTTATAAAATTTATTATAAGCGGTTTTGTGGTGTGAGGACTGTTCTCATAGAACAATGTAAATACAATAATTATTTGGAGAGAACATGTTAAATAAAGCTATGATCATAGGTCGTCTTGGAGCAGATCCTGAAATTCGATATACCCAGGAAGGAACTCCTGTTGCGACTTTTAGTATCGCCACCACGGATAAGTGGAAAGGAAAAGATGGCCAACAGCAGGAACAGACAGAGTGGCACAGAATTGTTGCATGGCGGCGACTTGCTGAGATATGTGGTGAATATTTACACAAGGGATCAAAAGTGTACGTTGAAGGTAAAATTCAAACGCGTAAGTGGCAGGATCAAAACGGCAACGACAGGTACACCACTGAAATTGTTGCTCGTGAAATGAAGATGCTGGACTCTCGTGGCGACAGTGGAGGTGATACAGGGTTTGGGGAACCACCCATTCCACCCCAGGCACCTGCTGAAGGAAGTTTTGGCGGCGGCAGTGGCACTGGTGAGGATGTCCCTTTCTAATGCATCCTTTTCTGCAGTGATAAAAGACTCTTAATCATAGGGGTTTTAAAAAGTACCCTTCATTAATAATTACTTTATCGTCACTCCCTTGACTGTAGGGGCTGCTATTCCTATTGTTCAGTATTGGTTACTGCTATTCTGTTCAATTTGTATTTGGGTCTGAATTTGCAGTAATTTGAGTAGTGGAAATATGTTTACTTTGAGAGAGTGGAGCTAAAGATGGATTATTATGAAATTTTGGGGGTGGAAAAAAAATCCTCCATTCAAGACATTAAAAAGGCATACCGTAAACTTGCATTAAAGTATCACCCTGATAAGAATAAGGGTGATAAAGCTTCTGAGGAAAAGTTTAAAAAGATCAGTGAAGCCTATGCTGTTCTTTCTGATCCCGAAAAAAAGGAACAGTACGATACCTATGGTTCAGCAGATTTCGGGAGACGCTATTCCCAGGAAGATATATTCAGAAATTTCAATATGGACGATATCTTTCGCCAATTTGGTTTTGGTGGAGGAG
Source organism: uncultured Desulfocapsa sp. (assembly GCA_947311435.1). Classification (GTDB taxonomy): domain Bacteria; phylum Desulfobacterota; class Desulfobulbia; order Desulfobulbales; family Desulfocapsaceae; genus Desulfocapsa. Next base: position 2,799 of record CAMZKT010000036.1, on the reverse strand, counting down.
GGGGGGGGGCATTTTCAGTCTGGAATGCGAGGGTCAGCTGGTGCATCTCCGTTTGCTTCTGTCTTTGGTCAGACGGCAGGTGGTGGGGGATGTGGTGGAGGCTGCCAACAGCCTGTTAAGGGCCAGGATAGAACCTACCAGTTGTCCGTGACTTTGGAGGATGTACTGAAGGGCTCCGAAAAAAGCATTGCTCTTAAAAGCAATGGGAGTCAACAAAATGTAAGTGTACGAATTCCTAAAGGTATTGAATCCGGGAAAAAATTACGTTTAAAGGGCAAGGGAGGCGAAGCACCTCCTGGAGGAATACCTGGGGATCTTTTTCTGAAAATAAATATAGCCCCTCACTCTAACTATACAAGAGAGGGTGCGAATCTTTTTTTAGAAAAAAGAATCCCCTATAGCCTTGCGTGCCTTGGAGCTAAAGTTGATGTTGAGACGTTGGATGGAAAAAAATTCAAGGTGAATATTCCAGCTGGTATCCAGGCAGATGCGAAACTCAGACTTAAAGGACATGGCCTTCCGGGTAGATCCAATAGTGATCGTGGAGATCTGTATGTGAAAGTCGGTGTAGATATTCCTAAAGAACTGAGTGACGAACAATTGGAAACAATAGAAAAATTGCAAGAGGTTGGCTTGTAGACTACGTTCCATACCGTTTACATGGAAAGGGGGGCATGGTGCATTTAGGATATGCCCCCTTTTCGTGTCATTAGTTTATGGATAGAAAAAGTTGTGTGAGAAGCTAATAGTTTACATCAGCATAGGCCAACCATCCACCTGCACTGACAAGGCTCTTATCATAAGCATTGAGAGAAAAGGCACATTCCACAGAATCCTGGCTGTTGTCGTCTGAGACCAATTTCACTTTTTCATTTGCCAAATCAACGGAGACGGTAAGATTCCCTGACATGGAAAAAAGGCTATCGATATCATCTTCACTAAGCTCCATGGCAAGAATTCCACAGTTAAACATGTTTTGCCTGAAAATCCGTGCAAAACTGGATGCGATAACGACATTTATATCATTAACTTCAAAGGCCCAAACCGCATGTTCGCGTGAAGAACCGCAACCAAAGTTAGCGCGTGTTATTACAACCTTCGCCTCCCTCATTTTCTGGGATCGGCTGTCAAACTGTTTTCCATCAAGCAGTAAATCTTCAAGTAAGTGCGATTTTAAAGCACTTTTTGTTATCTCGGCGAGATACTTTGCTGGTATTATCTCGTCTGTGTTGATATCGTTTCTATCGAGCAGGACTGCTGGTCCACCAAAATTTTTCATTGTATATACCTTTTGATTATGCGATAAATTTTCTTGGATCGCTGATGCTTCCCGTAATGGCGGCCGCGGCAGCAGAAGCAGGACTCATTAGGTGTACCATTCCACCTTTACCCATCCTTCCGTTGAAATTTCTATTTGTAGTTGAAGCACAGACCTCATTTTCTGCAAGAACACCTGAACTCATGCCAAGGCACGCACCACAGGTTGGGTTCAATACACAAAATCCTGCATCCATAAAAATTTTAATAATACCCTCGTCCAGAGCCTGAGAATAAATGGTGGGAGTCGCCGGGGTAACAATTCCTCTCACGCCTGATGCAAGTTTTTTTCCTTTGAGAATAGCTGCCGACTCACGGAGATCCTCGATGCGCCCGTTAGTACAGGAACCGATATATACCTGGTCAACAACTGTACCTTCCATCTCCAGGATATTTCTCACATGATCCGGCTTGTAGCCATATGTAACTTGCGGAAGCAAATCGGAGACATCAAAAGTGATTACTTCAATGTAGTCAGCATCGGGGTCTGAGTGCCATTTTGTGTAATCCTCAACGGCTGCATCGATTGTCGGGTAGTCCCCTTTAATAAATGGCCAGAGATATTCTGCGGTGACGCGATCTGGAAGACAAATTCCGCTTGTAGCCCCAGCTTCAACTGCCATGTTACAGAGTGTCATGCGGGACGACATATTCATGGAATCGACTAGGGGGCCGACAAATTCAATAACTCTGTCTGTGGCGCCATTGACGGTTAGTTTTTTGATGATCGCAAGGATAACATCTTTTGCTGAGACTGCTGGCTGCAGAGAACCTGTGATTTCAACTTTCATGGACACCGGAGCTCTGAATGTACACACTCCTTTGAGTATTCCAACCTCCAGATCTGTAGTCCCTACACCGGCGGCAAAGGCACCAAAAGCACCATGGGTACAGGTGTGAGAGTCACCCATGATTACGGTATATCCGGGACGTATAAAACCTTTTTCCGGAAAGAGAGCATGGCAGACTCCATTATCGCCAACGTCAAAGAAGTCTTTAATCTTGTTGCGCTTTGCCCAGTCACGCATGATTTTTCCCTGAGCAGCTGTTTTTGAATCCTTAGCCGGAGTTACATGGTCAATAACAGCTTTGATTTTATCAGGATCGAAGACTCGATCCATTCCTTTCTCCATCAGATCCATGATGGCAATTGGGGTTGTAATTTCGTGACAGAGTACAACATCCAGGTCAAGTACCATGTTCTCGGGGGTAGGGGTGTCCCGAAGGTGGCTGTTAAATATTTTTTGGGCTATGTTTTGTCCCATATTGTTACTCCTTGGTGAAAAAAATTAATATTTAGAGCTGAATAAATTGGCAGGAAAACCTGACATTCTACCTTAAAAATGATACTCTTGCCAGAATTATATATTTGCCTTTGATCCTGTTACATTCTCTATTCTTGATAAACTCGTAAAAAGGTTAAAATCTCGATGGCTAAGTAAAAAGCTTCATATGCGAGGCGCACATTTTTTGTTTAATTTC
>CAMZKT010000035.1 GCA_947311435.1 uncultured Desulfocapsa sp. | reverse complement strand
CTCTAGTTCGCAATCCTGCTTGAACACATATAGAGCACTGCTGAACCGTTACAGTTTGGTGGTTTTGCTGATTTTGCAGTTCCACCTGAATAGTTATCTGTTTTGTTACTATTTACCATTCACTAAAGGAATGTTGTGTTGAATTTTTATTCAATCAGTGCGTTACCTGAAGAGAAAAGTCCGCAAGTTCGATAAGAAAAGTCCATATACCGGCGAGTAGCATCAGCATAATTGCACTTGATGCAAGAAGCAGATCCATGCTTTTCCGGTAACGGCTTAAATACAATTTCCAGATTTTTTTTCTTCTTTTAGGAGGCAGGCTCCAGCAACCACGTGGAAATATTGTATGTATACAGGAGTTTTGATAAATGAAATATTTTTTTTCCATATTACACCTCTTTGGTAATGGTTTACAAGGAGTGTAACAGGGTCGGGTGCTCACAGAGTGAGCACCGTCAAAAAAAGACTTGTATGGAAGAGCATCACCTTAGCCGACAGTCGGAAACCTTTTAGATTCAACATTTGTAACTATTCAGGTGGGGCTATAAAATGGGAGTAATCATCGAACAGTTACCAAAAAATTTATATAAGTGTTAATGTCGAATCTATTTTTTATATTTTTGCTTTCGTGAAGTAAGGCACTGAATTTTGCAATTGACAAGTTTTTTTGAAGTACAGGACTCAGGTATCAAAGAAAGATGGAAAGAAAAGAAAGGCTTGCAAAAGAAAAAAGAATACCCCATCCAACAAGAGCAGCAGCCAGCCTTGGTGCAAGACCTGCACTCATTGCCATGGCACCGGCTGTAACCATGGGAGGCATACCAGCCTCAAAGACAGCAATACGTGACGCATTGCTGGTAAGTCCCATTAAGTGACAGACCAGAAGAATAATAAATGGAATAACAAGGAGCTTTACCCCCATGGTGTAGAAGAATGCCAGGGTCTGTCCGGGTGCGAGTTTCATTTTGAGTTGCATCCCGATGGCCAGCATAACAACGGGAACCAGAGATGCACCAATCATTCTAAAGCAGCCGGCGAGGTCAGGTTGTTGCAATTGTCTTGCAAAAATGAGAGCAAGCAGCAAGGCGAGAAAAGGCGGAAATGTAAAGACCCTTTTTGTCACACCTGCAATGCTTTGTTTTTGTGTACTGTACAGTGCCAGGATCAGAGAACCATAGGTGGAAAGAAGTAAAAATGAACCAAATTGATCATATATAATCCCATAGGAGACCATTTCTGTTCCGAAAAAAGCTTCAATCATAGGGAGGCCCAGGAATGATGTGTTTCCAAGAGGGAGAGTAAGAAGAAGTACCGCTTTTACCTCGGATGACCAGGAAAAAAATTTGCAGGCAGCCAATGCCAAAAAAATTCCCAGGATTGCGACAATCCATGGAACCCATAATAGAACAAAGAGGTCTGTTGAAAACGTAAGCTTGGGAACCTGGCTGAGAATGAGGGCGGGAAGCGCAACCCAGATCACATAAAGATTCAAAGTCTGATACGAATTTTCAGTAAAGACCTTACATTGTTGCAGGAGTACACCAAGTACCAGGCAGATAAAAATAAGAATAAAGTTTTCCATTTGGTAGAATCTGTGCGGTTTTGTCAGTGGGCAAGGGAGAATATTGTTTTTTTCTATTATTGGCGAAGTATACACCATTGCTTGCCGAAAGGTAACTCCTCACAACTCTATAAAACATCGCTTTGATCTGTACTGAAGATTTCTGGACATTAGTCAAATTTATGATTCTTTTGAAAATGCTATCCCTTGTGGAAAAACTATTATAAAGTATTTATATGCTTCTCTGATGAGCTACCGCGGTAACTGCTTACAGGACACCGCATTTTTCCGCGGTCACGCTGGATTAGGTATCACGTATATGTTGCGGCACCCTGTAAGCAGTTACAAAATCAGAGGTTTGCTAAAGTAAGCCTCTTACCCCCGTGAGTAGTTACCTCCCGAGTTTAAATTTATTTGTACGAGTGACCAATGAATACAAAACTGCTCTTGCTGACAACTCTGATTACTCTGGCCGCATTGTACTTTTTTTTTCCAAGTGAGGAGAAAAAAATTCGTCGAAACCTTGATTCATTGGCCGAATATTGTTCTTCTTCTGCCGAAGAGGGGCCTCTGCCTGCCTTTAAAAAAGTCATGCTTGCCGGGAAACTCTGTTTATATCCGTGCCGTGTCCAAGTTGAATCACAAAATATAAATCGTGCTTTCAGCAAAAAAGAGTTGAGTGATCACCTCCTCCTGCTGAAAAAGAGAGCCGTTAACACACAGTTTTCCTTTCATGATACTGTTGTTAACTTTCCCATTGACGACCAGGCCGAAGTGTTGAGTACCCTGAGCCTTGATGGGAAAACAAAGGATAGTCGTTTCACAGATGCCTATGAATTGAAAATTCAGGTGAAAAAAAGAGATGGTGACTGGCTCTTTTCTTCTTTTACCGTTGTTGAATTTATGGAAAAGTGATGGTGGCGTAACACTCTTCACACTTTTAGTTGAACAGTTTTTACGAATCCATCATGTGCAGGTTTTAAAATCTTTTACAGGATAGAATATGTCTAATTCTTTAAACCATGATCTTGGCACCACCGATGTGAGGTGGAATCTTGATTCCCTGTACGATTCTTTGCAGGATGAGTTGCTGCGTGACGATCTGGATTTATGCATGCAGGAGGCAGAGATGCTCAAGGAGCAATGCAGCGGCAGGCTTGCTAAGCTTGAGCCTGCTGTTTTTTCCCGATCTCTCAGGCGTCTTGAGCGTATCCAGGTAAACCTTGGACGAATCGACACGTATGCCTTTCTCAATTTTGTTACCCAGGTAAAAAACGATGAAGCCAGCGCTTTTCTCCAGAAAAGCAAGGAAGATGCCAGCCGTGTCAATCGGGAGCTGGTCTTTTTTGACCTGGAGTGGGCCCAAATGGATCAGGCAGCTGCTGATATTCTCCTTGCTACCGATGATGTTTCCCCCTATCGTCATTATCTTAAAAATGTAAGACGTTACGCAGACCATCTCCTGTCTCAGCCTGAGGAGTCCCTTCTTGTGGAGTTTTCACCGGTGGGCAATGAATCCTGGCTGACACTTTTTGAAAAAGTGATGGGTCATCTTGAATTTGGTGAAAGTAAAAGGAGTGAAGAGGAGGTCTTGTCCGCTCTGTATTCCGCAAGTCGAGAGGAAAGGCAGCGGGCTGCACAGGAATTGACGGACGGCTTACAAAGTCAAATACATATTCTAAGCCATATTTTCAATACCATTCTTGCCGAGAAAATGATAAACGACAGACTGAGGCACTACTCATCCTGGGTGAGTTCAAGAAATCTGTCCAACGAACTGAATGATCGGACTGTGGAAGCATTGATAGACAGTACCACAGCACGCTACGATATCGTTCAACGTTATTACACGCTTAAGAAAGACATTCTGGGGCTTGCGGAATTGCATGATTTTGACAGGTACGCACCGCTTCCATCTCTCCCGGATCGTCTTATTCACTGGGAAGAATGCAAGGAGATGGTTCTTGAGGGGTTTCGTGGTTTTTCTCCGGAAATGGCAGATGTTGCCACCCTCTTTTTTACACAAAACTGGATTCACGCTCCCCTGCTTGAGGGAAAACGAGGAGGTGCATTTGCACACCCTGCTGTTCCTGACGCAAATCCTTATATTCTGGTGAATTATACGGGAACCCTTCGGGATGTTTCAACAGTGGCTCACGAACTTGGTCACGGAATCCATCAATACCTGGCGAAAGAAAAGGGCTATTTTAATAGTGATACCCCGCTTGTTCTTGCTGAAACAGCATCTATTTTTGCAGAGCTTTTGGTTTTTCACAATCAGTTGGAAACACTTAGTAATTCTGAAGAAAAGCGGGCTTTTATCTGTCAGAAACTGGAGTCTATATTTGCTTCTGTTTTCAGGCAGGTATCCATGAATCGTTTTGAAGATATGGTGCATACCCGGCGGCGTGAACAGGGGGAGTTGTCCACCGAGGAGCTTTCGACTTTGTGGATGAAAAGTCAGGAGGCAATGTTTGGCGATTCTGTAGAATTGGGTCAACAGTATCGAATATGGTGGTCGTATATTCCGCACTTTCTTCATACTCCGGGCTATGTCTATTCCTATGCCTTCGGCGAACTCCTGGTTCTTGCACTGTATAATTTATACGAAAAAGAGGGAGACTCTTTTATAGTAAAATATCTTCATCTTCTCTCGGAGGGTGGGAGTAAATCGCCGTATGAATTACTCGTCCCTTTTACTATTGATCTTAATGATCAATCCTTCTGGCAGGGAGGCCTGCTTGTTATAGAAAATATGTTGAAAGAGCTGGAGACTCTTTGAGGAGAACCCAATGAACAAAGAACTTGAAGAACGCCTTGTGGAAGTAGTGAAACGCCCCGAAGAATCGGATTCCCAGGAAAGCTTTGCTCGAGCCATGGAACTGACAAAAGCCTACGCAGGTTCCGGTTCTGCTACACATTTCAGTGCGGTGGCCAGATTGTTTTATGATCTTTTTGAAATGTTTGAGACGGGGAAAGATCCACGGTAGTAATTGTAACAAGTGGGAGATTTTTAATCGATTGTTACTCTCTGGAGTGTTTTACTGTGTATGATGGACGATGATCTTACTCAGGTGGCACACGTCGAAGGTATTGTTGTAATGATTCAAGATCATTGCTACAGGATTTTACGATTAGCTTAATATACTGAACATTGTTCTTTATACTTTCAAGATACAGGTTTCTGTCAATCCCCCAGCGTTCACGGAAGTGAACCTGCATGTACTTTGTCAGGTTTCCAAAGGAGATTGAGAGGCGGTCTACCACCACATCATTATAAAATATCGATGTTTCCTTCATGAGTTCCATCGCAGAGTTGTAATTTGTCACGCCACCCTCCTGATGTTCCTGAAATAGAGAAGGCAGTCTTTCCAGATAGTATCTGTCTGCCATTTGAGCAAGAATATCCGCAGAACCTACCGCAAAAGATGCCAACTGCATCTCAGCGGAGGGAAAGAACAGGGAATCGGGGTCTATGTTGAGATTGGTACATTGAATGATAACAGAGCAATCGGTGATAAAGGGCATGCAGAAATTCTTTTCTGTCAGGTAGTCGGCCATAAAGAACATAGATCGTTTTTCATGGCCCATAGTGAAAGTCGCTCCGGTGGTTGCTTCCTCAGAATTTTTAAGTAAGAGCCCGCAGTCATGAAAATAGGCGCTATACAGTGCCTTCTGGAGTGTTTCCTGCGTTACTGGCCATCCATCACAAGAGAGGCCATGAAATAGTCGTATGGTTGCTAGAACCACGCTATAGGTGTGATCGAGATTGTGATATTTGGTGTTACTTTGTCTGTAATCGGGGTGCTCTCCGTTAAAAATCAGGCCTATTTCCCGATGTAAATCCATTACTGCTAACTGGTCGAAATCAGGTTCGATTAGCATCAGCACATCTAGGATCTCATCAAGAGGATCACCGGAGGAGCCGAATTCGAGCATCTTTGTTAAGGATAGAGTATCCATTAAGGGTGTGAGATCTGTAAGACTGGTTTGTAAAAGTAGTGGCATCTTTAAAAGACACCAACTACATTGATATACAATTTTGTATATCAATGTAGTTGGTTATCTTTTAATTTACAATGTTGCTGCCCCAAGGATAACAAAGGAAATTTACTTCTCTGTTCCGGTTTCCTCTATTCAAAATAAATACATTTTTGGGCACAGTATATTGCTGCTTCTTCAACCTTGGCAGTTATTTCTGCATCGCAGTCTAAAAGATAGGCTTTTTCCACATCGTCTAGAGCAAAAACTTCTGGACAAATCTCAGAACATGATCCGCAACCATTGCATAAGTAGACATCTATGTAGATGTATTTTCTTGTCATTTTGGTTTTTATCGTTCGAGAGCTTCCTTGGTAAAATTTTTGTCAGGAGCCACCGGGTAGTGTCCGTCAAAACAGGCAAGGCAGAAATCTTCTTTGGAAAGCCCGGTTGCCTCGACCAAGCCTTCAGTACTTAAATAGTGCAGTGAATCCAGGCCGAGATCTTTCGCAATGCCCTCCACCGAAAATTTAGAAGCAATAAGCTGCTCTGACGATGGAAAATCGATTCCGTAATAACAGGCGTGGCGGGTTGGAGGGCAACTGACCATCATATGAACTTCGGTTGCTCCCGCTTCCCTCAGCGCTTTGACTCGACTGCGACCGGTGGTGCCCCGAATAATGGAATCCTCAACAATAATCACCCGCTTTCCTTTTAAAAGTGCCCTGACAGGGTTTAGTTTTACCCGCACATTAAAGTCGCGCATGGACTGTGTTGGTTGAATAAATGTACGCCCCACATAGTGGTTTCTAATCATTCCCATTTCAAGGGGAATTCCTGATTCCTTGGAAAATCCGATGGCAGCATAGTTTCCGGAGTCGGGAAACGGCATGACAAAATCACCTTCCACCTGTGACTCCCTTGCCATAATCTCACCCATTCGCTTGCGTGATTCATAGACATTGATACCAAAAATATCGGAATCAGGCCGGGCAAAATAGACCTGCTCAAAAATACAAAAACTCTTTCTCTGTTTGGGCCATGGAAAGATTGAGCGGATCTCTTTCTTATTTATGATGAGAACTTCACCCGGTTGAACATCACGAATATAGACAGCCTCAACCAGATCAAGAGCACAGGTTTCTGAGGCCACAATCCAGGCACCATTGCTTAACTTACCAAGACAAAGTGGGCGGAAACCATTGGGATCCCGGACGGCGACCAGGGTGTCCTCAGTCATAAACAGGAGCGAATATGCTCCCTTCAGGTGGGAAAAAGATTCTGCCAGTGCCTGTTCCAAGCCTAAGTGGGTGGTGCGAGCCAGGAGATGAAGTACCACTTCGCTGTCCATGGAGGTCTGAAAGATCGAGCCCTTATTCTCAAGTTCCTGGCGTAATTCTCTGGAGTTTACAAGATTTCCATTGTGTGCCACGGCTAAAGTACAGCCTTTGTGGGAAACCATTAGAGGTTGAGAGTTGATCACATTGGAGGAACCTGTTGTGGAGTAACGGACATGACCCATGGCCATGGAGCCGGGTAAGCCCTGAAGAATCTCCTCAGAAAATATTTCAGGTACAAGCCCCATTGCTTTGTATATTGAGACATTCCCTTTGTCCGAGGCTACAATCCCGGCACTTTCCTGCCCTCGGTGCTGTAAGGCATACAAACCAAAGTAGGTAAGTTTAGCTGCATCTTCGTGGCCAAAGATACCGCAAACGCCACATTCATGCCTGGGGCGACCATATCGCAAAGTCTGTACCTTACTGCTATCCATTATATTATCCTTTGGTGACTACTAATGGGGGATGCGGCGTACTTTTGCAAACCACCGAATTTGTAACTGCTTATAGAATACCACAGAAAAATCTGTGGTGTTTAAGAACAGGTAAAGGCACAAAGAAAACAAATATCTTTGTGCCTTTTGTTAAAACCTGATAAAAGGATTTAAAATAAGTTTCACTGAAATTCAACTATAAAGCGCTTTTCGTTCTGTTTTTTCCTGTTACAATTTGTAAAATACGACATAGAAGAGCCAGAAATTACATTTTGGAGTAAGTGTAACACCCAAATCCTGCAGTTGACAAATATAGCGGAGATACGAGGTTCAATGGCGCTGGCGTGTTCGTATAGTTTAAGCTATTGATAACGAAGTGGACTCGGTGAAATTGTTAATCCCGGAGGGTAATGAACATGAAAAATGTATATTCACCAAAATAGTGAATAAATTATTCCGGCGGATAGGGAAAAAAATATTGAAACAAAGTATACATATTTTTCATTTTCTGAAGTTCCCGATTTTGGTAACAACAAAACAGATGAAAGTTATTACAATTCCATCATTTCTTAGGAAAACCGAAATACCATGGTTAAACTAACATCCACAGTAAAAGCCGCAGGCTGAGCAGCAAAACTTGGCCCAGGGGACCTGAGCCAGATACTTTGCGGTATAACATTACCGCAAGATGACAGACTGATTGTCGGAGCTGAAACTTGTGACGACGCTGGCGTATATCGTCTAAACGACGAGACTGCCCTGATCCAGACACTTGACTTTTTTACTCCCATTGTTGATGACCCGTATTACTTTGGTCAGATCACTGCCGCCAACGCACTAAGTGACGTGTACGCAATGGGAGGAAAGCCGCTCCTGGCCATGAATATTCTTGCCTGTCCTATCAAAACCATGGAGGCAGAAGTTTTCAGGCAAGTGATCAAGGGAGGGCTGTCAAAAGTTGAGGAAGCCGGGGCGCTTCTCGTTGGCGGTCATTCTGTTGAAGATGATGAACTGAAATATGGTCTTTCTGTAACTGGGCTTGTTCATCCAGATCGGGTTCTTTTGAATAGCGGTGCCAGGCCCGGAGATCGTTTACTTCTCACTAAACCCCTGGGGACAGGTATTCTTTCCACAGCTATTAAGGGGAAACTTGCAGATACTAAAACAGAAGAGCTTATAACACAAATTATGGTGACTCTTAATCGACTCCCTGCAGAGGCAATTAATGCTCTGCGTGATGATGGTTATAAGGTGCATTCCTGCACAGATATTACAGGATTTGGCCTTCTTGGACACCTTCATGAAATGGCGGTGGCATCGGGTGTTGGTGCCAGGCTGAACAAAGAGCAGTTGCCGCTTATTTCAGGTTGTCTTGATTTTATCAACATGGGAATTATCCCCAAGGGAGCGTACACCAACCACAGTTTTTACTCAAAATGGCTACGTAATAAAGGGGGTGATGGAGATCCCATGGAAATGGTGATTTCTGATCCACAAACCTCTGGCGGCCTTCTCCTTGCTGCCCCTCCTGAAACCTGTACTCTCCTTTTACAGCAGTTGGCGGAATCGGAATATCCATTTTCGTGTATGGATATTGGGAAAATTATTGATGGGGAAAGTGGCGTTGTTACGCTTGTATAGGTGTGTCCCCTGCTGTTCAGTCAATGAGAAACGAGTAGTGTTTATTGTTCTTTGAGGATGAGTTGAATTGGGGACTGAATTGGGGACGTTCATGATTTCATGCGTTTCTTTTTTGTTGATGGCATGATATAAAAGGGTGTTGAAACCTTTGCCCGTTCTGGCAATAAAGTCAATATGCTACGCGAGATATCTTTCCATGGCTAACTTGATGGTATTACATGCGAAAACACCAATTGTTTCAACACCCTTTATAAGTCCATGTGCCAAATAAAGTACAAGTAGATGCAATTGATAT
>CAMZKT010000034.1 GCA_947311435.1 uncultured Desulfocapsa sp. | reverse complement strand
TCTTATAATAGTGTACAATGAATAAAAAAGAAAGGAACAAAGCCACGGCTCCAACCATCCCCGAACTCCTTGCCCCTGCCGGAAACTATGAAAAAATGGTCACTGCAATCCATTATGGTGCTGATGCAGTATACATGGGTGGAAAACACTACAGCTTACGGGCCAAAGCCGGGAATTTCAGTGACGAGAAGGTGGTTGAGGCTGTTGAGTATGCACATGCTCATGGAGTGAAGGTCTATGTAACGATTAATATATTGGCTCACAATCGTGACTTCGTGGAACTGGATGACCACCTCTTACAGTTGAGGAAGGCAGGGGTGGATGCTTTAATCATTTCAGATCCGGGAATTTTACGCCGGGCAGCCATCTGTGTACCTGAAATCCCGATACATCTTTCAACGCAGGCAAATGTCAGCAATGGAGAATCTGCACACTTCTGGTTTGAGCAGGGAGTCAGTCGTCTTAATCTGGCGCGTGAGTTGTCGCTCTCTGAGTTTAAAGAGATACGGAAAGAAAGTAGTGGTGAATTTGAAATTTTCGTCCATGGTGCTCTCTGTATCTCGTATTCCGGGAGGTGTATGTTGTCAAACTACATGACTGGACGAGACGCCAATCAGGGTGCCTGTGCCCATCCCTGTCGCTATAGTTACAAGCTTCTTGAAGAAAAACGTCCTGGTGAGTATTTCCCCGTTGAGGAGGACGAGAGAGGAACATATATTTTTAATTCCAAAGACCTCTGTTTGCTGGAAGGCTTACCGGAACTTGTTGCAAGTGGTGCCAACTCCTTAAAAATAGAAGGACGAATGAAATCCATTTTTTATGTGGGGGGTGTGACACGTATTTATCGTGCAGCGCTGGATTATCTTCGTGATTTGCCTGTTGAGGCCTGGAAAACTCCGGAGAATATTATTTTGCCGTCACTTTTTAGTGAGGAAATTGCTAAAACCGGAACCCGGGGAAGCAGTTTGAACTTTTTCAGGCAGGTTCCCGGGAGCTCGGAAATGCTCTATGACAGTCCTAGGATTCAGATGATGGTCGAGCCGGTTGCAGTTGTCAGAAGGGAAGGGAATACTCCTTTGGTTGAGGTCAGAAATGTCTTGGAGACTGGCGATAAGATAGAGTATATGCTGCCGGGGATTGAATGTGAGTGCTGTACCCTGGTGCGTATGGAAAGAGAAAACGGGGAAGAGCTTAATCGTGCCAACCCCGGTAACTTGGTGGTATTGCATACTGAACCCGTTCTGCAACGGGTTCGGCTGAATGGTATCTTGCGTCGGACAAAAACAGCTTGAATGGTGTAGTGGGTTCTTCAAATCTCTTCAGGTGGAAATGCAGAATGAGAAAAACCATCGAACTGGAGCAGCCCCATGTACGTAATCCTGATCGGACATAGATGAAGTACTGCTGAAGAGTTACGAACAGTTCAGCGAATAATGGTGCTTGCTTTATGGTAGCCTGAGGGTGCTGTGGTGTTAGGCATTAAGATTCCCTGTTTGCCAATAATGGTACCGGGATTGGTGACGGAGTTACAGCCAGTCTGGGCGTAGTCTCCAAGTATTGCACCCAGTTTTCGGCGACCGGTATCGACAAGTCCGTCTTTTGTGCGGATGGCGATATTTCCACCGAGGAACTTGAGGTTCGCGAATTTCGTTCCAGCTCCAAGGTTAGCATCCTGACCCAGTATGGAGTCCCCGATATAGGCAAAGTGGCCTGCTTTGGCATCGTTGAGAAAAATGGAATGTTTGATTTCAGTCGTGTGTCCCAGTACGCAGCGTTTTCCTGTGAGGCAATATCCCCTAAGATATGCTCCCTGTCGAACTTCTGAACATTCTTCGAGGATTGCTGGTGATTTGATAAGTGCGCCTCCTTCCACAAGTCCCCCTGCTCCAATGTCAATTCTATTGCCCGTTAGAATTGCCCCGGCCATGATCACTGCTGCACCTTGGAGTACAGTGTCGCCTTGCTTTACAGTAAGTTTTCCTTTTGTGGCATCTCCGTAGTTGATTGTATAATCCGATGCGGAAAAGAACTTCCCCTTATGGAGAATAACGGGTTGGGAAAGGGGGGTACCATCTTGAATGAGGTCTCTGTTCAGAGCGGGATAGTCATGCGCATCCATATAGTTTTTCAAGCTATCAAGCGCCTCCCATACTAAGTTGTTGCCATCGAAGAGTCGGGCATGCGGAAAATCGGAGAGATCGAAAAAAGAATTTGTTGTGAGCATCATGTCCTCAACTGGATATATTTCCTGTTTCTTGCAGGTTTTCTTTATGGTTTATGTCTGTTGCTGATCCTTTGACTATTTTTATGATACAATTATTAATGCGAAAGATTATGAAAGATAAGCGAAAAAAATACAAGAAAAATGAGAGATGGGTCGCTCAGGCTAATTGCCTGCTTGACTTCGATATCTCCAGTGTTTACGTTTCGGTGATTATTATATTTAGATAAAAGGAATTCTCTTCTTGATTCCAGGAGGTTTGTGTGGATTTTAATGATTCTTTATCCATAGGAATGGATGATTTTACCGACCATGAGGATATGATTATCCCAACGGAACTGCCGATGATGGCAGTTCGTGATGTGGTCGTTTTCAATTACATGATTATTCCCCTGTTTGTGGGGCGGCCAAGTTCTGTAGAGGCTGTAAATGCAGCCCTTGAGGGTGATAAGCTCCTCATGCTTCTTACGCAGAAGGATGCCACTCGTGACAACCCGGGGCCCGATGAGTTGTACAAAATAGGCATGGTCTGTATGGTTATGCGAACTTTGAAACTCCCCGATGGGAGGCTCAAGGTTCTGGTGCAGGCTGTATCCAAGGCGAAGGTTAAAAAATATGTTCAGGCAGATCCATACTGTTTGGTTAAAATTAAAACTCTCGAGGAAGAGGAAGTTAATGTAACGGATGTGAGCATCGAGGCCTTGATGCGGACAGTGCGGGAGCAGACTGAAAAAATTATGTCTCTGCGCGGCATCCTCTCTGCCGATTTGATGATGATCATCAATAATATAGAAGAACCTGGGCGCCTGGCTGATCTTGTTGGTTCTAATTTGCGGCTGAAAATCACTGAGTCCCAGGCCATTCTTGAGGAGCTGAATCCGGTGAAGCGGTTGCAGCTTGTTAATGAATTGTTGACCAAGGAGTTGGAAGTTTCAACGGTACAGGCAAAGATTCAGTCCGATGCCAAGGAAGAGATGAGCAAGTCCCAGCGTGAGTATTATCTCCGGGAGCAGCTCCATGCTTTGCAAAAAGAACTTGGTGATGGCGATGAGCGCGGGCAGGAAATTGATGATCTGTTGCGTAAGCTCAAAAAGGCAAAAATGCCGAAATCCGTGCGCAAAGAGGCCAGGAAACAGATTAGTCGCATGGAGATGATGCACCCGGATTCCTCCGAAGCAACGATTATTAGGACCTATATTGATTGGATTATTGATGTACCCTGGAAGAAGGGGACAAAGGATAAGCTTGATCTTGTTGCCGCCAGGGAAGTGCTTGACGAGGATCATTTTGGTTTGGACAAGATTAAAGAACGAATTCTTGAATATCTTGCTGTGCGTAAGTTGAACCCAGATACAAAGGGGCCCATTCTCTGCTTTATCGGGCCTCCGGGGGTCGGAAAAACATCTCTTGGCCGCTCTATAGCACGGGCCATGGGGAGAAAATTTCATCGTCTATCCCTGGGGGGGATGCGTGATGAAGCAGAGATACGAGGACATCGGAGAACGTATATTGGTGCCATGCCGGGCAGAATTATCCAGGGTCTGAAAACTGTTAATTCCAACAACCCGCTTTTCATGATGGACGAGGTGGATAAAGTCGGCTCTGATTATCGTGGTGATCCTTCTTCAGCCCTTTTGGAAGTTCTTGATCCAGAGCAGAATTATGAATTCACTGACCATTACATGAATATGCCCTTTGATCTGTCCAAGGTTATGTTTATAACTACAGCCAACAGGTCAGACACCATCCCCGGCCCCCTGCTTGACAGGATGGAAATTATCGAGCTTTCCGGCTATACGCTGGAAGAAAAGGTGGAGATTGCCAAAAGGTACCTTTTACCCCGTCAGATCAAGGAAAATGGGATTAAACCCAGGCATTTACGTTTTGCTGAAGGGGCACTTTCCTATATTATCAGTCATTATACGCACGAGGCTGGTTTGCGAAATCTTGAGCGTGAAATTGGTAAAATCTGTCGTAAGGTGGCTAGAAAGATAGCAGAAGGTGGGAAAGGGCCGTACACTATTAGCCGTAATACACTGGATAAATATCTCGGCCCACCCAAGACCATACCCGAGTCGGAACTTGAGCAGTTATATCAGCCCGGCCTGGTCACAGGGCTTGCCTGGACAGAAGTTGGTGGAGAAATCCTGACCATAGAAGTGAATATCATGCCTGGTAAGGGAAAGATGACACTTACCGGACAACTGGGCGATGTGATGAAGGAATCAGTCGAAGCAGCGCTCACCTATTGTCGGAGCCGTTGCGATGATCTTGGGGTGGAAGAGGACTATTTTGATAAGCATGATATGCATGTTCATGTACCGGCAGGTGCTATCCCCAAAGATGGCCCATCTGCAGGAATCAGCATGGCCACGGCCATTTATTCTGCAATCACCGGGAAGAAAGTGATTCAAAAGCTTGCCATGACGGGAGAAGTCACACTACGTGGGCGTGTACTTCCCATTGGCGGTTTGAAAGAAAAAGCTTTGGCGGCTGTTCGGGCCGATTTGTCAAAGGTTATTATTCCTGCTCAAAACGAAAAAGATCTTGTTGAGATTCCACCTGAAATCCGAAAGATTATGACTTTTTATCCGGTTAAAGATATGGATGAGGTGGTGGCCATTGCCTTTGATAATGAAGTGAAAAAGGTAGCAAGTAAATAGAGTATGGAATGGTGGAAGAAGAGTTGAAGTCTGCCGGTTTTTGGACACCACAAAGAAAAAGGATCATCTTGATGGTGATCCTTTTTCTTTTTATTGCTGTGCTGGCTTTTGCCGGGTGGTTCATGCAGTTTGTAAACCAGAAAGGCAGTGGAAGCAGCATCGACACAAGCACTGTTATTGTTCCTAAGGGATCCTCGGTTAAAGAAATAAATAGGGTTCTGGCAGATGCTGGCCTTGTGAAAGAAGATGGTCGCTTTATTCTGCTTGCCAGGTTTCTTGGACTTGCTGCCCAGCTACAGGCCGGGGAATTTGCATTGCACCGTGGACAGACTCCTGGAGAATTACTTAAAGAACTGGCCACCGCAAAACCTATTCAACACCCGGTTACCATCCGGGAAGGACTTACTGTTGTTGAAATTGCTGATATTTTTGCAGCAGGAGGATGGTGTGAGGCCGAAGATTTTGTCCGTCTTGCAGAAGACCCGGCATTTTTAAAAAGTCTGGGACTTGAATCACACAAAAACCTTGAAGGGTACCTTTATCCAGATACCTACTACCTCACTAGAAAAGGGCACACAACAACGGATCTTCTTCGGATACAGGTAAATCACTTTTTTACCGTGTGGAATGAAATAAAGACTACTCCCCCTCTCGATTTAACTCCCTATGAAGTGCTTATTCTTGCCTCAATGGTGGAAAAAGAAACAGCAAGAGCATCGGAGCGACCAATTATAGCCGGAGTTTTTTTTAACAGGCTGAAAAAGGGGATGCGAATGCAGTCAGATCCAACAGTTATGTATGGGATTGAAAATTTTTCAGGCAGGTTGACCCGTGCAGATCTGCGTGCCCCAACGCCGTATAACACCTATACTTTGAAACGATTGCCCGCAGGTCCCATCAGTAATCCCGGGAAGGCCGCTCTGCTGGCAGTACTTCATCCTGCTGACCATGATTTTTATTATTTTGTATCAAAAAATGATGGAAGCCATAAGTTTTCCAAAACTCTTCGGGAACATAACCGTGGTGTGAATGCATATCAGAGGTCGAAGAAAAAAATAGGTGGTGTGTACAAGAAGAAAGTTAAGGATGAAGTGAAATAAATAGTATGTCCTTGGCCCCATTTCGGTGGCTGGTCGTCCCCGTCGTCAGGTGCGGGTGTCTCTGCAACCAAGAGTGAGTATTTATCGGTAGACAGCTCAGGAAAGTTGCTGAAGAATATGATCTGCAATGGCCTCCGAGGAGGTTGCGGTGGAATCAAGGAGGAGGAAACTGAGTCCTATATCATAAAGATCGGTGCCGAACTGCTCCACTCTGACGACAGAACCGGTAACTGTTGTTGCTGAATTATTTCGAAGAGGAATGTGGAGCTCCAAGCGGGTACCAATATCAAACTTATAACTGCAGGAAATGAGGATCCCGGCTTTGCTGATATTTTTTGATGTGAAGCAAAGATCATTTTCTTGAATGTTAAGAGATCGTATCCTCACGTTTTGTTGCAGTTCTACTCTGGTGAAGCTTCGTTTCTCTTCTGAGAACAAAGAGATAGAGTGGTTTCCCTGGCTTTTTGCATGGTAAAGGGCACGGTCAGCACATTCCAACAGGCCTGTGGGGCTATCGCTATCCAGAGGGAAAGATGCCAGACCTGCGCTACAGGTAATGGGAATAGCTTTCCCGTCATGGTGGATAACAAGTGCGTTGATCTGTTCCAGGAGTTTTTTACCTACCTGCAGTCCCAATGCCTTCTTTGTTTCTGGGAAAAAAATAACGAACTCATCGCCTCCGAATCGACTGGCCACATCTTCCTTGCGTTTTCCAAGGGAAAGGATTCTTCCTACTTGCTTTAAGGCTTCATCTCCGGCAAGATGGCCATGGTCATCATTAATTTTTTTAAAGGTGTCAAGATCAAGAAAGATGAGAGTTGTGCAATGTTTATGTCGTTTCGCGCGTGATAATTCCTGCTCAAAGAGGTCCTGAAAGGCACTGCGACTTAAGAGGCCGGTGAGAAAGTCCTGATGGGCTGACTTGAGAGTCTCTTCAAAACGGGCAAATTCGATTAGTTTCGGGTTGTCGAGAGAAGGATTAATGGTGCTGAAATAATCACAGGCTGCTGTTGTGAGGCCAAGGGGACGCCCTAGACTGCTTTGCATTTTCCTGGCATGTTGTACAATGGCAAACCAGTGTTTTTGAGCCTCTTCCCGAGAGAAAGTCAACTGGACAAGGATGTTGAGGATTATCGTACATGCCTCTTTTCCCCCTTCCTTTAAAACAGGCTTCAACTGTTCGCACTGAATGGAAAAATCACCAGGAGCACTACTCAGTGAGTGGAGAATTTTTTCTTGTAGTACATGTTCCTTGGATGTTGAGGGCTGAGGTATCTGGTTCATAAGTATGCTCTGTCATTGTGATAAATGAAAAACTCAGGCTGTTACGATGTCTTTAACGTTTGTTGGAATTCCCTGTGGTGAATTGTTGTAACAATTTTCTGATTCTTTTGGAATGAAAATGAGTAGAGTAGTTTGGTACAATGTAGTGGCTTTATTGTTTTTGTGCTGTTTTATAAGAATAGCTCCCCTTTTACCGTTTGAGAACACATGAAGATTGCCCTGGTACAATTGAATCCTGTGATTGGTGATTTTGATCATAATTGTCAAAAGATACTTACTGCCTGTCATGATGCAGTTCGTTGGAAATGCTCCCTGGTTATTTTCCCGGAACTTGTTGTGTCAGGATATCCGCCCCAGGATCTGCTTGAACATCCTGCCTTTCTCAGTCAGCACGACAAGGCATTGAACTCTCTTTGCAGTAAACTTCCGGAGATTGAGGTGTTGCTTGGTTGTGTTGAGCAACGCCAAAGAGAAGGATGCGGGAAGAAGCTGTATAACGGTGCTGTTTTGATACGAGGTGGGGAGATTGTCCAGCGCAGTCGGAAACAACTCCTGCCCACATATGATGTTTTTGATGAAAAACGCTGGTTTGAACCGGGCACAACAACTGCAGTGTTTGAGTGTCAGGGACTACGCATGGGAATAAGCATCTGCGAAGATATCTGGCATCCCGAAGTTGATGAATATGCAAGGGATCCCATTGAAACACTTTTTGCAGCCAATGAGCAGATTGACTGTCTCGTCAATATTTCAGCCTCTCCTTTTCAACGGGATAAGGAGTTTGTTCGACACCGTCTTTTTAAGGATGTCTGCCTGAAATATCAGACTCCCCTGCTGTATGTGAATCAAGTGGGAGGGCAGGATTCTCTTCTTTTTGACGGTCGTAGCCTTCTCATGGATGCACAGGGGAAAATTCGTGGAAAATCCCTTGGATTTACAGAAGATATGCTGATTATTGAGAGTAATGACTGGAGCAGTGAATTTCATGGGCAACTGGAAGAATCGGGTCTTGCTGAGGTGCGCGATGCACTTGTTATGGGGATACGCGATTATGTAAGGAAGTGCGGGTTTCGTACCGTGGTGCTGGGGCTTTCAGGTGGTATTGATTCTGCGCTCACTGCTGCCCTTGCCGTGGAGGCACTGGGGGCTGAAAATGTTTTTGGTGTGGCTCTTCCTTCTCCATACAGTTCCGTCGATTCAATGGAAGATGCAAAGGCTCTGGCAAAAAATCTGGGCTGCCATTTTGAAGTTGTTCCCATCAGCACTCTTTTTGCAGTATTTAAGAAGAGTCTCCAGCCTCTGTTTGCCGGTACCTCAGAAGCTTCTACGGATTTGACAGAGCAAAACCTCCAGGCACGAATTCGTGGGAATCTTCTCATGGCCCTGTCTAACAAGTTTGGTCATCTTCTTCTCTCCACCGGCAATAAGAGTGAAATGGCCGTTGGTTACTGCACGCTCTATGGAGATATGAATGGGGGGCTGGCAGTGATCTCAGATGTCCCCAAGCAGTTGGTGTACGAGTTGTGCAGGTTTCTGAATCATGAGAGGGAAGTTGTCCCTCTGCGCACTATTGAAAAAGCGCCCACGGCAGAGTTGAAGCCGGGGCAGTGCGATCAGGATGATTTGCCCGACTATGAAATTCTCGATCAAATCCTTGAATTGCATCTTGAGCAGCATCTTGGAGTGAAGGAAATAGCGGATCGTGGGTTTCCTGAAGAGTTGGTGGCGGATATTTTACGCCGGATACGTCTCAATGAGTATAAACGGAAGCAGGCACCCATGGGATTGAAAGTCACAAGCAAGGCTTTTGGTTATGGGCGCAGGTATCCAAATGTGCAAAACTTTAAGGGCTGATTGATGGCAAAAAACACTCGGGAACTTGATGGTTTGACCCAGCGAAAACAGCTTTTGCTCCTTTTCGTTCTTATTATTGTGGGTATTCTCATCATCATTGAACTCCTGACAGAACGTCCCAATGAAATTCATATTACCACCAGTGGCCGTATTGATATGTGTCTTTCCTGTCACCGTGATGAAAAACTTGATCCTGCTCACGATCCTCGGGTAATTGGTTGTGCGTCTTGTCATCTTGGTGACCCACTGGCAATTGACAAGGATACGGCACATGAAGGAATGGTTCTCAACCCAGGTGATCTGCGGGTTGTGGAAAAAACCTGCGGTATTGAGGGCTGTCATCCAACGGATGTCAAAAAGGTGATGAATTCGCTCATGGCAACCAACAGGGGGATCATTGGAACCCTTTTGCTTTATTGGGGAGAGAGTGATTCGCAGGATACTGACCTTACGGTCGAGCAGTTACTTGACAGCGGACAAACATCTCTTGCGCTTGATTATTTCAGGAAATTATGTGCAACCTGCCATCTCTGGAAGCAGAAAAACGATCTGCCAGGTGCACCCGATTTTTTTAATGAGAAGGGTGGTGGTTGCTCGGCTTGTCATAATGTATTGCCCGCAGATATGGAAAAGCAGGGGGTGGCAGGATTTGGTGATGAAACAAAGCGTGATGAGTCTAAAAAGGTACATCCCTTAATTATAAAAAAGGTAGAGGATGAAAACTGTCTTCGCTGTCATAATCGATCTGGACGTATCGGGATTTCCTACATTGGTGTCTTTGAGTCAGAGGGATATGGTACTCCATACGAACATGGAGGGATGAGTTCAAAGCAGTTGCCAGGGCAACGCTTTTACCTGGAGATAGCCGATGACATTCATCATGCAAAGGAAATGGCTTGTATCGACTGTCATACCCGTAATGAGATCATGGGCAATGGAACCAGTTATGCTCATTACGAAGATCAACTCGAAATTTCTTGTGAAATGTGTCATTCTGAGCACATAGGGGTCACGAAAAAAGGCGATTCTGTGTCGAACATACATAAAAAAGATGGCAAGTTTCAGCTGACCGGGCGGGTGAATGACAAAGTCCATCCCCTTCCCTTAGCTAAAAAGGGCGTGTGTGATTTCAAAGGGCATGAACGTGTAACGTGCGAGGCCTGTCATTCCACTTGGGTTCCACAGTGTTATGGTTGTCATGCAAAGCGTGATGAGACGAAAAAGCATCTGGATAAACTCACTCTGAAAGAGACCTCTGGGATGTGGGAAGAGGGACGGTCGTATATTCGTTTTGAAAAGCCAATGCTTGCCCTGTGGAAGGATGAGGTGGTTATAGTGACTCCCGGCTGTCAGGATATTGTTACCCTGATTGACAAGGATGGTAATGTTGAAGGAGGTTTTAATCGTTTTACCATGGCTGCCATTAATCCACACACCACGCAGGCAAAAGGGAGGGACTGTGTAGACTGCCACCAGTCCACAAAAACTGTGGGGCTGGGTGAGGGGACTGTTTCCGTTGACGATAATGGGGTCTGGTCTTTTGTTGGTCTTGACCAGGGGGTGGATACCGTAGCAGGCAAGACCGTTCCATTTGATGCCTTCGTTACCATTGATGGTGAAGCATTGCAACATGGGTCACGACCTGACCTTCGTCCCTTCAATAAAAAAGAATTGCAGCGTATACTTAACGTGGGGCGATGTGTTTCCTGTCATAACAGCTATCAAGACCCCATTTGGAAAGACTACAGCAGAGAGATGGAGTGTCGGCGTCTGAAGGATAATTGAGAAACGGGAATGCCGTGTTCTATGAAAAGTTATAAAAAATGAAGACTTTGCGAATGTAAGTCACTTAGCTCGTGAGCAGTTGCACTATTTGTTGAAAAACGGAGGAACCATGCTGCAGGAAAAAAAATTTCGTGATGCCATATTTGTGGTTACCAGCGAACGGCTGTGTCCGATATACAATATTGGAGAAGAACTGCGGGTTCAAGACCTTTGTGCCATAGTTCCCGAGGCAAAATCTGTGTGCATGGTTCTTGTTGAAAAATTAATTGAGCTGACAAGTACCAAGGAGACCGCTGAGCGTTTCACCCCGCATGGAAGATCGCAAACAAAATTTAGCTGTGGCGGGTGCTCAGGAGACATAGGGG
>CAMZKT010000033.1 GCA_947311435.1 uncultured Desulfocapsa sp. | reverse complement strand
TTCATTATTCTTGATATGAGTTCACCTGTTGGCCTATGATGGAAAAAAGAAAGTGACAATCGGTTTAAATGAGCATAAATCTGATTACGGAGATCCCGAATAACATACTGCCCCACCCCCTCAAGCAAATAGGAGTAAATAAAATAAAAGACTCCCTTAACCAGAAATATCCCGAGCAAGGCCAGGGGAAGAATATTCAACAACACACTATCTTTGTTAATAAATATCTCATCCAAAAGTGGCTTGATCATATACGCCTGAGCTGCATTAAAACCAGCCACTATAATCATCCCCACCATGGCGATGAGCAACTTGCTTCGATAAGGCGTAAGCACCTTGTAAAGTCTGAGTACTATTTCTTTATTCGTCACGAATTGTTTTTCCTTTCTTTTCTCGTAACCAGTTACAGTTCGGTGGTTTTGCTGATTTTGCAGTTCCACCTGAGTAGTTACGTTTTTCCTATTGGGAATTTTTCACAGGGTTTTTGACTTCGGTGTAAATATTCCATGCTCCCTGTACACTCGCGATATATTTTTAACCATGGTTTTTAAGCCATACAGTTCTGCCACTGCCCGTCTCTGGGAGGCAACAATTTTTTCATCCCGTTGCAGCTCCCTGGATAATGCCAACAAGCCCCGACGAGCAGCCGCCACATCCCCGTAATCGACATCCCGATACCTATGAACAGAACCAAGAGTTTCAACTATTGATGGGGCTCGGCAGGTTAAAAGCGGTATGCCGTACAACAGACCTTGAATAAACGACTGGGATATTCCTTCTGTTTCATAGGAGGAAAAAAAAATGATATCCATTGCCGAAAAGTAGTGCTCAGGGTCTTCCTTATGGCCAGTGAGAATAAATCGATCCTCGACCCCGGCACGGACAATTTCCTCCTCGAGCAGGTCACGACCATTGCCACCACCTACAATCATAAATTTATAGTTATCGGGCATTTTGGCGGCCGTGCGAACAATAAAATCATGCCCCTTGTAAAGGCGGAGAAGGGCGACGTTTCCCACAAGAATCTCATTATCTGCGACGTTATAACGGTTCCGGATAGTCTTTCGATCATTTTGGGAATATTTAAAACGCTCCTCATCAATCCCTGTTGACTGAACTCTTATCCTTGAAGAGGACACCTTTTGTTCGATAAGCTGTTTGCCAATGGACTCGCTGCAGACGAAAACAACATCAAAAAAAGCATTATAGCTGACCGATGAAGAGATTGAAGCGAGTACGTGCCTGGTCTTGATAATCAATGGAACCCTGCACACTTTGGCCACGCAACCTGCCATCCAGGAATCCTCAGAAGAATGGGTGTTCACCACTGCCGGCTTTAAGCGACGAATTAATCGATACAACTCCAGCCAGGCAGACAGATTAAATTTAGACGTGAAATCTATGAAATAGACTGAAATCCCTTCCTGCTGCCCACGGCGTGCCAGTTCTGAATCTGCACGAACAATCATGGCCACCCGAAAGCCAAGTTTTTTCATTTCACGCAGTTCCGTAAGAGTGCGTATTTCCTGTCCTCCCCAGGAACGGGACCAGTCGGTATGAACAATAAGCGGTACAGAATTCATGAGATATAAAGAGTGGACGTTGCCGCCAAAAGGATTAAAAGACATGGTTTCGCAACATTACACACACTGCGATACGAAAAGTATTGTACTGAAACCTGAAGCCTAATACCTGCCCTTCAAAAAAAACTGCAGAATTCAGGTGATATAAAATGCGGTAAGCAATACAAAAATGCCCCATAAAAGTCAATTAGTATATTGTTCCTGTCGACATCGGAGCAGAGCCGTGGCCACTGTCTTCCTCAGGACAGGTAGAGAAGCAAAAAACTCTTTCTGTAAAAGAGCATTGAGAGAATCAATGGCCGGTTTTAAGAATTGTTTAAAAAAACCTTTCTTTGCCCTATGACTGAGAAATGAAAATGCTCCTGCAATTTGAAGATTTCGCTGCAGGGCCAGTAACAGATACTCTTCGACAAACAGTGATCTATCAACAACAATCATTTGTTCCAGGGTATTGAGGTATTCTGCCAGCAATTCTTCCTGAAAATCAGGAGGAAGCTCAACATAGGGATCGATTAACAAAGAAGCGAGATCGTAGGCCAGAGGGCCAAGGCGTCCCCCTTGAAAATCTATAAAACAGACCATTTCTTCATGAAGCATTATATTGCGTGATTGGAAATCCCGATGCAGGAAAAAATCTGCTGGAATTTGTGCTGCACGCTCTGCGACAAACACAAACTCCTCCCGTAGGCCAGGTGGAGTTTGTTCACCAAGTAAATCCTGCCAGAATGCTCTCAAAAAATATTCGGATTCACGCTCAAGCATAAGATTCTTATCGTAACTGGGCGTATCCCAGCACCATTGGGGGTCAAATCCAACGACTGCCTCAACCTGCATTCTGGCAAGGTCTTTCACGGTCTGCACATATACAGGGCGGATAGCGGAAACGAACGTATCTGATTTTTGATACAACTGGACATGATCATGAAGTTTCGTGTCTCCAAAATCCTCAAAAAGAAGAATCCCACTTTCTTTATCCCAGGCATATTGTTCCGGTACCCGTACGCCCTTCTTAAATAAATGTAGACCGATGGCCCTTGCTGCTCTTGCCTCAGCGAGGTTGAGCTTGTCGGTAACAGGAGGCGCCACAGCCAGACAAATTTTTCTTCCATTGTCCTCTATCCTCCAGAAGTTTCTGTTCGAACCATCACCGGAAAGTGGAGTAATAGTGAGCTCATCTACCCCTGACAAGCGACCACTCTCTTGCAAAAGAGCCTGGATGACAGATTTTTTTCGGGTTTCATTTTTTTCATTCATGTATACTATGTAGCCATTGAAACAGAATAAGCGCAAGCAAAAAAAGGACCATTTCTTTATGACTCAAACGTCTACAAACCTATTTCGCCAATCTCTGACCGATCCTTCTGAGTTTACAATCACCTACGAATTAGTACCCGGTCGAGGTTCAGACGGCAAACGACTGGAAAAGATATTGCAGCTTGTGGAAGATGCCCAATCCCACAGCCGGATAAAGGCATTCTCCATCACCGACAACCCTGGCGGTCATCCGGCACTTTCTCCCACATCGCTGGGGCTTGAAATCCAGGCAATGGGATCTTCCACTCTTCTCCACTTCTCTTTAAAAGACAAGAACCGCAACATGGCGGAAAGCCAATTGTTCGAATGCCATCGCACAAACCTTCTGAACCTTTTGGTACTTGGCGGGGATTTTCCACGATATGGCTTTCAAGGCCAGGCAATGCCTGTTTTCGACCTCGACTCGACACAACTACTCAGTCTTATTGCACAGCTACGACACAGCTATTCCATAAAAAAAGGGGCCCCCGGACAAAAGATGAAGCTTCCTCCCATGGATTTTTTTGCAGGCTGCGTGGTCTCTCCTTTCAAAATTCTGGAAGCCGAACAGGTTTGGCAATACGTGAAGCTCCTGACAAAAATAAAATGTGGCGCACAATTTGTCATTAGCCAACTGGGCTTCGACATGATTAAGTATCAGGAACTTATAAGGTTTACAAGAGAACAACACATCTCAATTCCTGTTATGGCCAATGTTTTTGTACCAAGCCTCACCGTGGCTCGTATAATGAATACGGGGCGTGTTCCCGGAGTTATACTACCGGACACCCTACTCCAACGTATTGAAGACGAACAAAAAACTTCCGACAGAGGGGAAGAAGCGAGACTGTTACGAGCCGCAAAAATGATCGCTGCTCTACGTGAAATGGGATATGCCGGTGTCCATCTGGGAGGAAACAACTTGAATTTTGACTCCATTTCATTTCTTCTTGACCAGGCTGAAACACTGACGGGGCCAGACTTGGCAAAGGAAACCCATTTCCCCGAACCATCCACCTGGTACCTTGCCGACGACTGCTCCAATAAACCGAAGAAATACAAGACCCCCTTATTTTACGAAACCAACGATTTCGTGCATAAACAAGCCTTTAACGAAAGGGGGGCGTTTTTTCGGTTCGCACGGAAATTCAGCCTTCAAGCACTAAACAGCACTTTTTTTACCAGGATCTATACATTTCTTGAATACCTGATCAAGAAAGTTCTTTTTCGCTGTCAAATGTGTGGGGACTGCACACTCTCACACTCTTCCTACCTCTGCCCACAAGCTGGCTGCCCTAAACGTCTGGTGAACGGTCCCTGCGGGGGCTCCATAAACGGGTATTGCGAAGTGTACCCAAAGGAGAAACTCTGCTTCTGGGTGCGCAGTTACCAATGCGGGCCGGAACCACACTGCAAAAACATTCGAGCCACTGAGAGTATCCCGCCAAAAGACTGGTCATTAAATAAAACCTCTTCATGGCTTAACTATTATTCCGGGAAAGATCATTGCAAGTTGAAGAACAGGAAGTGATCTGTCTACTATGCACACCCTGAAATTCCAACTGGGTATTACCCTTTCAGTCTTGCTCTTTGGCAGCATGTTCCTCTTTGGTTTTGTGATACTGATGCTCTGGCAGCGAGACATCATCCTTCAGGAAACCGAGCTGAGTGAAGAATTTCTCCATATCGCTGCAATCTCTCTGGCATCAGACACACCATATTTCCCAAGGAGAATCGCTGAAAGATTCCAGAAAAACGGCGTTTTGTGCATTCAGTGGCAGGAAACACCTGCCGCCCCTCTCCGTTCCCATGGTTCCTGCCCTGCCGGGAACACACTTGCATCACAGCTTCATGAGGCTGCAAGCACGGGAAAGCAAACAAGCGCCTATTCCGGTATGAGCTGGAACGGTTTTTTCCTCACCAAACAGTACCTCCTGACTGCAATCCCACTCCACGCTACGAGCCAGGAAAATGGATCAATTGCGCTGGTCAAATCTCTTGAACAGAGCTCGCTGTCCATTCATAAAGCACGAAAGATTTTCTTTGCCTACCTCATCATCAACATTCTCATTTTCACCACCCTTGGATTTACCAGGCTCATACATCTCATCATTAAACCCATACAACGCCTTTCTTCCCTGGCCGATTCACATGCGGATTTAAACGATAAAAGCGTGTTTCACAGTGAAGGTCTTGGAGAATTCACCCAACTCTCACTCAGCCTGAATCGACTGGTGAGCAAAATAGACGGAGACAAACAGGAATTGCGATCAACCGTTAACTCACTTCAACAGGCAAATGATGAGCTCCAACGGAACAGAGACGAAATGATCCAGGCTGAAAAACTTGCATCCATAGGGAGGCTCTCAGCAGGTCTTGCCCACGAAATTGGGAACCCGCTTGGGATTATCCAAGGATACATTGACCTGCTTTCAGATCCATCCCTCAATACAAAAGACAGGGAAGCATTCAGTACACGAGCCACCCGGGAGCTTAATCGTATTAACAGTCTCATCAAAAGCCTTCTTGATCTTTCCAGGACACCGGTCGATTCCATAGTCAAAGAAATTGATCTGCACGCTGTAATAACAGACCTCTTTTCCTCCATTCATGTCAGAAAGACCAGGTACCCCATCAGCTATACAACAACACTTGACGCCGAAGACAGTATCGTTGCTATTAACATGGATTCCATACGCCAGGTTCTCCTGAATTGTCTTTTAAACTCCATCGATGCCATTGAAGAATCCACCTCAATTACCCAGGGGCGAATTGTCCTCACCACAACAAATGAAGATGAGAAATTTATCAAAATCATTATCACAGATAATGGCACAGGTATTGATCCTGCTCATATTAACACCATTTTCGATCCATTTTTCACTACAAAGGAAGTGGGGAAAGGGACCGGTCTGGGCCTTGCCGTTGCTCATAATCTTATTAAAAAATCAGATGGCTGTATAGAGTTCTCATCAAACATCAATCAGGGGACTCTTGTCACCATCACACTTCCTCTCACAGTTGCTGTAAATATTCCGCTGCAACAAGGACGAAAATCATGACAGAAGAGAATACCAACCGTCTCCTTATCGTTGATGACGAAGAAAATATGAGACATATGCTTTCTGCTGTAACCAGTCAGGCCGGATACCAGGTGAGCCTTGCAGAAAACGGAAAACAGGCTCTTGAGATACTGGAGAAATCACATTTCCCTTATATCCTCTGTGACCTGAAAATGCCCATAATGGATGGACTTCATTTTTTACAAGCCGTGGAGGATCCCAAACCGCTTATAATCATGATGTCTGCCTATGCCACCATTGATGATGCGGTCGATGCCATGAAAGCCGGGGCCTACGATTTCATAACCAAACCATTCAAAACAGCCGAGGTACTTCTTGTTCTTGAAAAAGCAGCCGAGCACCTTGCACTCCAGGAAGAAAACAGGAAATTAAAGGCAAAAGTCAGAGAATTACAAGGGAGCGACGGTTTTGAGGATATTATCGCCCAGTCCGATATAATGCGTGACCTTTTACGACTCACGGAAAAAGTTGCACGCCACGATACCAGCGTCCTTATTACCGGAGAGTCCGGTACAGGCAAGGAACTGATCGCTAAGGGAATCCACCGTAAATCCAAACGAAAAAACAATCCTTTTATTGCCATCAACTGCGGCTCCATCCCCGAGAATCTATTGGAAAGCGAATTCTTTGGTTATGTCAAAGGAGCCTTTACCGGAGCAGACAAAAATCACAGGGGGCTGTTTGAAGAAGCAGAAGGTGGAACTCTTTTTCTTGATGAAATAGGAGAATTACCTCTAGGCCTGCAGGTAAAACTCCTGCGCGTCCTGCAGGAGGAAGAAATACGTCCCGTGGGAAGTATCAAAACCAGAAGAACCAATGTCCGTATTATCACAGCCACTGCAAAAGACATGGAACAGGAAGTTGCAGAAGGTCGATTCCGGGAAGATCTCTTTTACCGTCTCAACGTACTTAACCTGAAACTGCCTCCCCTCAGGGATCGCAAAGAAGATATACCACGACTCTGTAGCCACTTTCTCAATATACTGAACAAAAAAATGCACCTTGCCATAGAATATGTCTCAGCTGATGCCATGGGGCTACTACTGAGTCGTGAATGGAAGGGAAACATCAGGGAGTTGAAAAACTGCCTTGAACGAGCAGCTATTGTCGCTGAAAGTACTCAAATTCAGGCTGCTGATTTGAGTAGTGCTCAGCCGAAAACAAAAGCACTCCAAGAAAATACGGTTGAAAATCTCCTCGGTACCTTCTCATTGAAACAGGCCAAAGTCATCATCGAGAAACAATTGATTCACAGAGCCCTGGAAGCCAGCAAGGGGAATAAAAGTATGGCAGCCAGAATGCTTGAAATCAGCTACCCTTCACTCCTTGCAAAAATAAAGGATTATTCTCTTTCTCCTTCATTCCATGAAAAGTAACAAAAAAACACCATTTCACTTCAAAGCCCTTTTTCTTCTCTACAGATTGCTCTGGTTCTGTGCAACACCCCTGCTCCTCCGTTTTTCAAGACTCAAAGAAGGCGCTGCGGAACGAACCCTCAAACAGATACATTTCAAAAAAGTTGATCTCTGGATACATGCTGCATCTGTGGGAGAAGCCTATATTGCCATACAGATTCTCAAAAGTTTCAAAAACGATCTTCAACTGGATATACTTCTCACCACCAACACGCCCCAGGGCAAAGAAATACTTGCACAAAACCTTGGTGAGCAGCCTCACAGGGTCACTGTTGCCTATATGGTGTTTGACAATCCGAGTCTGGTCAGGAAAGC
The DNA here is from genome assembly GCA_947311435.1 of uncultured Desulfocapsa sp. Classification (GTDB taxonomy): domain Bacteria; phylum Desulfobacterota; class Desulfobulbia; order Desulfobulbales; family Desulfocapsaceae; genus Desulfocapsa. The sequence goes on along the minus strand of CAMZKT010000033.1, from coordinate 3,949 downwards.
CGTGCAAATCGCTGACCCAAGACTTCTGGTACTCGTTGAGCTTGAGATCTGGCCTGCTTTGATGACAGAAATAAAGAGGCAGAAGAAAAAAATAATTATTGTAAATGGCAGGATGACGGAGAGAAGTTTTAAAGGTTATGGAAAACTTTCCTTTCTCTGGCCACACCTGAAACCCGATACAATTCTTGCTATTTCAAAAGACAGCAAAGACCGGCTGCAAACTCTTTTTCAACAGCAAAACTCTCTGCATGTTCCAAATATAAAATTTGACCAGATCGCACACTGTACTGTCTCAGAAAAAGAATCCAAGGGGACACAATCGCTTATTCTTGCATCAATCAGAAAAGAAGAAGAGCAGGATGTTTTTTATATATTAACGGAGATACTCAGACTTTTCCCAAATCTGCACGTTGATATCTTTCCACGCCACCTACATCGTGTCAGCAGTTGGGAGGCACTTTTATCCGGAACAGGAATCAAATATGCTCTCCAGTCGTCCAGACCTGACCAGGAGACAATATCTGTTATAATACGGGATATCTTCGGAGAACTCACCAGGGCCTACCAGGGTGCAGACGCTGCTTTTATTGGTGGAAGCCTTGCCCCTCTCGGAGGACAAAACTTCATCGAAGCGTTTATGAATGGCGTAATTCCGGTTACCGGGCCGGATATATCCGATTTTTTATGGACAGGAGATGAAGTCTTTGAAATGGGTCTGCTGAAAAAAGCCAACACCAAAGAAGAAGTACTGGAATTCCTGGTCGACTCCCTGAACACCCCTGTGGACAAACAGCTCCTTCAAAGAAAAGCGAACAAATATATTCATGCAAAGCAAGGCGGGAGTAGAAAAACCTGTCAACATATTGTAGATTTGCTGCAGCAAAGCAATTACAAGTCCGATGCTTTATGACCTAAATCCCGCATATACTATCATATATGTGAAGGCTAAGCAGGAAGACAAGAGACAAAACCGGAATATGCACATGAGCAATTACCTTTTTTCACGAGTCAGTTATATATGTCCAATAAAATAATTATTTCCCGTCTGTACAATCTGTTATTGCCGTATAAGTACCAGTTTCTCATTGCCATGTTTGCTGCCCTTGTGGTGGCAGCACTGAGCGGTGCCCAGGCATACATGGTAAAACCTCTGCTTGACAAAATATTTTTTGAGAGAAATACCTACTTTCTTGCTATCCTCCCATTCGCCCTTGTTGCTCTCTTTGCTGTCAAAGCATTTTTTTACGGACTTAATTTTTACCTCCTTGAAAAAATTGGCCAGACAGTCATACGCGAAATGCGCAGCAAGGTTTTCGAACATATCCATATGCAGTCACTCTCTTTTTTCCACAAAACCCCCACCGGAGAATTAATTTCAAGAATTATTGCTGATATTAATTATATGCAGGGTGCCGTATCCACAGTAGTGGTAGGCTTGTTACGAGACTTTTTACAGGTCATTTTTCTCCTCATCGTGATCTTTACAATGAACTGGAAACTGGCCATGCTCTCCATTATTTTTCTCCCTGCCGCTGCCATTCCCATAGTAAAATTTGGCCAGGCTTTTCGCCGGATAAGCACCCGTATGCAGGAAGAAACTGCCGTGGTATCAAACATTGTGCACGAATCCATCACTGGTGTTCCTGTGGTAAAAGCATTTTCCATGGAACATTACGAATCTAAACGTTTTTCCAAACAGATAGGAAAACTCTTTGATACTATTATGGAGGATGCGCGCTATCGTCGCATTCAACATCCACTTATGGAGGTCATTGGCGGTATCGGAATGGCCCTTATCATTTGGTTCGGCGGTAAGGATGTTATTGCCGGGAACTCTACCCCTGGAACATTTTTTGCTTTTCTCACTGCTCTGGTGATGATTTATGAGCCAATTAAGGCAGTGAGCAAAATCAACTCAACTGTTCAACAGGGCTTGGCTGCTGCTGCCAGGGTTTTCAACCTGCTTGATCAAACCCCGGAAATAGTTTCCAAGCCCGATGCCCTCCCCCTTGAACCATTTCATCAGAGCATCGCACTCCACAAGCTGCAATTCAGCTATGATGGCAAACACCCTGTATTAAAAGATATAAATCTGACTGTTCCGGCAGGGGAAATACTTGCCATTGTGGGCCCAAGTGGATCCGGGAAAACAAGTCTTGCCAATCTTATTCCCAGGTTCTTCGATATTGAAAAAGGTTCCCTTCGCATTGATGGGGTTGATATCCGGGATGTCACTCTTCAATCACTTCGAGACCAGATCGCCATAGTCACTCAACAAACCATCCTCTTCAACGACACCATTCGCAATAATATAGCCTATGGTGACCTCAACAAACCGGAAGAGGATATTCGAAATGCTGCCGATGCTGCCCATGCTCTCAAATTTATAGAAGCACTCCCGGAAGGCTTTGATACGGTGATTGGAGAATCGGGGATAAAGTTGTCAGGAGGAGAAAGACAGCGGCTTTCCATAGCCAGGGCAATTCTCAAGAATGCCCCCATTCTTGTGCTGGATGAAGCAACATCTGCACTTGACACAGAATCGGAACGTGAGGTGCAAAGAGCTCTTGAAAACCTTATGAAAAACCGTACCACTTTTGTGATAGCTCACCGGCTTTCCACCATAAAGAATGCTGACAGGATCATTGTCATAAAAGGCGGCAGGATTGTCGAAGAAGGCACTCACGATGATTTACTCAGACTTGAAGGAGAGTACGAGATGCTTTATAACATGCAGTATCGTGATTAATGCAGATTCAAATATTCGTTGCTGTATTCTGCCTTACTTTTACACACTTCACCAATATAAATGTACCATGAACTCAATCCCACACCAAGCAGCGCTTCTGGCATCACCGCTCCTTGTTCTTTTCGCCTTTGCGCTGCCTCTTTCAACATCTGCCGGGTCAATTCTGGCCGTTCTCCTCGTTCTCGTATGGCTGATCTCCGGGAACATGAAGGAAAAACTGGAGGAGATATTCCACAACCCCTTGGCCGTCCTTGTTCTCGTATATATTGTTCTTCATGGAGTTGGCCTGCTCTGGAGTGAAGACCTGGAGTGGGGACTCATGATACTGAAAAAACAGTGGAAATTACTTCTTTTCCCTCTGTTCCTAACCATGGTAAAGAAAGAACACACAAACTATTATATGGCTGCATTTATCGCAGCGATCTTTATAAAAGCCTGTAAAGCATATCTGGTATGGCTGGGTATCATATCTCTTCCCCCTTCATCCATCTTTACAACCGTTGGTACAACCCATGTTGTGTACAACCCAATGCTGGCTCTGGTCTGCTATATTCTCCTGCAAAACATCCTTTTTTCAAAGCTTAAAGTGACGAGCAAAGTATTTCAGGCTGGGCTATTTCTTTTCTTTTCCTTCAACATGTTCATCACAGCAGGACGCACAGGACAGGTAGTTTTTTTTGTTCTTCTACTTGTAGCTCTTTTCCAATATTTTTATAAAACTGCAAAGGGAAAGTTACTTGCAGGGCTCGTTCTCCTGCCAGTCCTTATCTGCATTACATATCAGTGCTCACCTACTTTTAGAGACAGAGTTGATCTGGCTGTGACAGAACTGCAAGAACACCAATCAATGGAAATAACCTCCGTTGGACTCCGGGTATGGTTTTACAAGAATACTGTTCTTGTTATAAAAGATAACTGGCTTACAGGAACGGGTACCGGCGACTTCCCAATGGAGTACAAAAAGAAAAACCAAATACATTCTCCCACCCTTCCCGCTACCGACAACCCTCATAATCAATACCTTATGATACTCGCCCAGTTTGGTATCATTGGCTTTATCATCCTGTTAAGTATTTTTGTTTGCCAGCTCGTTTTAGCCTTCAAACAAAAAGACTCTCTCACACCTCTGCGCCTGGCTTTCCCAATATTCTTTCTTGTTATCATGTTGGCTGAAACATATCTTAAGGTGTATGGTACTGG
>CAMZKT010000032.1 GCA_947311435.1 uncultured Desulfocapsa sp. | reverse complement strand
AATTTAGTAAAGAGCTTTTCAAAGGTTTTCCGTTCTTGCGGACTCACCTTATTCCATGTTTTTCCAAGAACCCGCTTTGACATTTCAGCAAAATCAAAACCTCTGGTAGCAACATCCATTATTTTTCTTCTTCTGCTATCTTTTTGCTCGTTCCCGGACAAAGAAGGATCTTGAATAATTTCAAGCATCCCCTCAAGTGTTGGTTTTAATGCTTCCGTTGGCCCGGAGGATGCGACAACCGGCAGCGCACTAAAAAGAAACATCAGCAACGCAAAATAAGAGCTTTTACGGACTACAGGTATAATCATAATATTATTCTCAGGTTAATATAAACATTGACGACCTGTCACCTTTTCTTCTCAGTGATATCGTATCGTAACTACTCACGGGGACAAACGACTTACATTCGAGAACCGTGAATGTGTAATTTTACTTATAGGGTGAGGCATAAAGCCCGCGTCCGTGACCGCGAAAAGACGGACACCCTGTGAGAAGTCACATCTTATCATTAATTACTGTTCGCCGGTGATCAAGGTATACTTGGCGCATTGACACATAGGGATCAAGCGAATATTTTTTTAAATCTTCATAAACAGTGGGATTTAACGAGAGCACGTTTACACGACCGAGCACGTAGTACTCACCACTTATCCAAAAATCATCTACAAAATACACCATGGGGTGAGTATATGCATCCGTAGCAATTCCCACAGCATCTCTCACACTTGATGGCCCTAATACAGGGAGGCAAAGATAAATCCCCTCGCCTACGCCCCAGGCTCCAAGTGTTTGACCGAAATCCTCAAGTTTCGGTTCCAGGCCAAATTCAATACGCGCTGGATCACCAAAACCATAGACACCAAGAGTGGAGTTAATCAAAAACCTGGACACGACGACTCCCGCATCAGCAAGCTTCCACTGCAGAACATTATTGAGCAGTCGGACAGGAGCTGCGAGATTACTGACAAAATTCCCTATGGCATAGCGAAGATCCCATGGCAGCACTGTGCTGTAGGCGTTATTCAATGGGTGCAAAACCCAATAATACAAGGTATCGTTAAATTGAAAGAAAACTCGGTTCAGCGGCTCCAAGGGGTCGTTGTACCCTCTACCGGAAACGGATGAGCCAACAGAGTCGAAAGAATCATCCATTAAAAGAATATCCAGTTCATCAGCCAACTCATCCTGTTTTTCTGTGGCAGCAGCAGACACTCCGGTATGAGTATCCTGCTGTGCACATCCAAAACATGGCATCAGTAAAAATAACAGAAAAGCAGTAAGTGTATACGTGTAGGATCGCCTCATAAAACAAGTACCTGTTTGAAGTTTATTTCACACCACCAAATGCAAACTTACTAATCAAGGACTCAATATCCACTGCGGACTCGGTATCCGTCAGTATATCGCCTTCTTTAAATAGCTCTTCTTCGCCACCAGGACTGAGAGCAATATATTTATCACCTATTAAGCCCTGTGACTTCACCGATGCCATGGTATCATTGGAAATTTTAACGTCATTACGAATCTGCAAAGCCACATTCGCGACATCATCCTCGTCAAGCCATATCCTGCTAACTTGTCCGACAACCACACCCGCGACCTGAAGAGATGACCCTTTCTTAACTCCTGAAATATTATCAAACTGAGCCGTAATTGTATAGGTTTTGCTGTTGCTGAACAGAGAAACTTCTCCAAGCTGCAAGGCAAGATATCCAAAGGCGGCAAAACCTGCTATCATAAACAAACCAACTAGAAATTCTATACCATTTTTCATTTTTCCACCAAATGACTTTGATAAAGTTCACCCATTGTGGTCTTTACAAATTCCTGAATATGAGGTTTCTGTGACCACTGTATGGCCTCAGGAGAAGGAAAGACATCCATTGCTCCGTTATTCAGAACAACCACCTGATCTGCGAGGTTAAAGATCTTTGGGATATCGTGACTGACAATGATAGAAGTATAGCCGATCCTCTCCTGTGTTCGTGCAAAAAGCTGATAAATCTCCATTGCCATAACCGGATCCAAGCCAGTGGTTGGTTCATCAAAAAGCATAATTTCAGGCTGTAATTGAAGAGCCCTTGCAAGACCTGCTCTCTTCTTCATACCACCGCTCAGCTGTGCCGGGAACTTGTTTTCATGTCCGAGCAGTTCAAGCTCCTCCAGGCTGGAAAGTACCTGTTTCCTTATTTCACTCTCTGTCTTTTGGGTTCGTTCTCTCAGAGGCAAGGCAACATTCTCAAAGACAGTCATGGAATCAAAGAGGGCAGAACTCTGAAAAAGCACCCCAAACCTGGTTCGTAGAGCTTTGAGTTGTCTGCCTTTAAGCGTTGTGGTGTCTTGACCACCTATAATTATCTGGCCACCATCGACCTGCAACAGCCCCAATATGAGCTTTAAGGTAACGCTTTTCCCCTGACCGCTGCCACCTGCAACAACAGTGGTTTTTCCGGCTGGAATCGTAAAACTTACTTTATCCAGAATGACCTGTTTACTCCCGTCTTCTTTAAAAAAGGCCTTTTCAACATCTCTAAATTCAATTTCAGTATCGCTCATAAAAGAATTGCCGTGAGAAGGTAGTCAAAAACAAGGACAGAGATAGACGAGTAAACAACAGCTTGTGTGGTTACCTTGGAAACACTGCGAGCCCCAAAACCAGTTCCCTTAATCATGTGTACAAAATATCCACGCCCTGTACAGATCCAAACGATGAGTAGAGCAAAAACAAAAGACTTTACGGCACCAAGTAAGATATCATGGTTTGTTACACTTTTCTGCATACCATCAATATAACTGCCTGGATTCACCCCCATCAAATGTACTCCAGCGACATAACCGCCTGCAATTCCAACAACATCAAACAAAACGGTTAGTATGGGAACCGAGATAATTGTGGCCAGAAGTTTTGGTGAGATGAGATAACGAAAGGAGTCTACAGCCATACAATCAAGTGCATCAATTTGCTCTGATATTCGCATAATTCCAAGCTCGGCACACATGGCAGAGCCAGCACGCCCTGCTACCATTAATGCTGTGAGCACAGGCCCGAGTTCCATAATCAAGGTTAGCGCGACTGCGGATCCCAGCATCCCTTCTGCACCATATTTGTGCAATGAGTAATAGCCTTGTAGCCCCAGTACCATTCCAGTAGATGCCGCAGTAAAAAAGATGACCGTAAGTGAACCAACCCCGATAAAATGCATTTGACGTATAAGTTCGGAGAAACGAAAAGGCAGACGAAAACACCCCACAATCATCTGGAACAGATAGGTGCCCATTCGTCCCAGATCAATAATTGCAGAGAGCCCTGAGTTTCCCAGCCGGGAGATGGCGTTTAGCTGCATGTCTCATCCAATAATTACAAAAATACAGTTGAGGAAAAGAAAACAAAATTATTTTACAAAATTACAACGCAAGAACTACGATAAAATCGGAAGCAGAGAATGTCAATACCTGAGAATAATTCTGCTTTGTAAGTACAGCTCGTGTCCTCTATAAAAAGAAGTAGCTTTATGCTCTTGGACACAAACATATTTTTCATACACATTCAATTTTATAGATTCGTAAAAAGGTCAACGGAGAGATGGGTAAGTAAAAGACCTCAGATGTGAGTACGTATTTTTTGTTTGATTTCGGCGTACTAGGGCGTCCCACAGTCAACCGAAAGATATAGAAACGAAGCAGGTGAAGAATTTTTACGACGCCATCAATTTTTCCTTGGATCAAAACTCTCGCGCAAAGCCTCTCCGATAAAAATTAGAAGAACCAGAGTACCAACAAGCACGATAAAAGTAGAAAGCGACAACCACCAGGCATCAATATTCGCCTTTCCCTGGGCAAGTAATTCCCCAAGACTTGGTGTTGACGGTGGAACCCCAAGCCCCAAGAAATCAAGGCTGGTGAGGGCAAGAATGGCCGCTGACATACGAAATGGCAGAAAAGTGATAACTGGAGTCATACCATTGGGAAGGAGATGCCGATACATAATCGTTATATTACCAACACCAAGCGCCCGTGCAGCTTTCACATATTCCATATTCCGTCCTTTCAGAAATTCCGCACGCACGTAATCAGACAAGCCCATCCAACTAAACAAAGAGAGAAGAACAAGAAGAAGCAAAACACTTGGTTTGAAAATGGAGGCAAAAATGATCAGAAGATACAGCTCAGGCATGGCCCCCCACACTTCAATAAATCGCTGGAAAAAAAGATCGGTTTTACCACCAAAATATCCTTGAACAGCCCCTGTCAGGATTCCCAGCAAGGTGCCAACAGCAGTAAGTGCAAACCCGAACAGTACACTTAACCGGAAACCATAGAGTAAACGGGCAAAAACATCACGGCCACGATCATCTGTGCCTAGTATGTTCTCTCCTGTGGGTGGTGATGGAACAGGCCCGTCTATGGAGAAATTAATGGATTGATAACTATGTTTATTCAATGGAAAATAGGTTTTATTCCCGTTACTGTTCAGGATCTCTTCCATATAGGGATCCTTATAATCTGTTTCAGTCTCAAAATCTCCTCCAAATACAGTTTCAGGATATTCAACCAGAATAGGGAAGTAAGGTTTTCCCTCATAGATAACCAGCAAGGGGACATCATTTGAGATACATTCTGCAAAGAGACTGAGAATGAAACAAACAGAAAAAATGATAAGGCTGTAGAACCCTCGTCTATTTCTACAGAACCTGCGCCATCTCCGCCTGCCAAGACTCAGCGAGTCATGCTGTACCATTTTTTCACTCACTGCTGTCAAAACTAATCCTTGGGTCAACCACCACGTAGCTCAAATCCGAGAGCAAACGGGAAAAAAGACCAATAATAGTAAAAAAATAAAGCGTTCCAAGTACCACCGGATAATCCCGGTTTAACACCGACTGATAGGCAAGCAAGCCCATGCCGTCAAGAGAAAATATGGTTTCGATGAGCAGGCTCCCCGTGAAAAATGCCCCAATAAAATAGCCCGGGAACCCGGTTATAATAGGAATAATTCCATTACGAAACACATGTTTATACAAAACCTGTTGTTCACTCAGCCCCTTTGCCCTGGCCGTGAGCACGTACTGTTTACGAATTTCTTCCAGAAAGGAGTTTTTGGTAAGCATGGTCATCACAGCCAGACTGCCAACTGCACCCGAAGTTATTGGTAAAACCATATGCCACAGATAATCCAGTACCTTTTGTATCAAGTTCATTTCAGACCAGCCATCCGACACAAGTCCTCGAAGTGGAAAAATATTCCAGAAGGAACCACCGCCAAACAACACTATTAACACGATCGCCAAAACAAACCCTGGGATTGCATACCCTACCAGAATAACGGTGGAACTTAACACATCGAAGCGCGAGCCATCCCGAACGGCCTTTTTAATACCAAGAGGAATACACACACCATAAACAATAATAAAACTCCACAATCCAAGTGACATGGAAACAGGCATCCTGGAAACAACCAGTTCAACGACGGATTGATGATAATAATAGGATGTCCCAAAATCGAAAACCAGATAGTTCTTCATCATGGTCAAGAAACGGGTAATAGGCGGGTCATCAAAACCATACAATGCTTTAAGCTGTTCGACACGACCGGCATCAAGCCCGGAATCACCACGATACATGGATGTCCCTACTCCTGAGACCTCTCCCCCCTTCCCGAGTCCTTCCATTTGCGACATCAACTGTTCAACCGGGCCGCCTGGCACAAACTGGGTCACAACAAAGGTCAACAGCATAACTCCGAAAAGAGTCGGAACCATCAACCCGATTCGTTTTAGAATATAAAAAAGCATATCAGACGTTTAATCCTTGTGTTTTTGTTAAGCATATGTCTAGTTAAATAGACAACTTTTCGCTGGAAACTTTTTTTATTCTTTATTTTTATTGGCAAACCTAAATGATTACAACAACAGCAGACCTTCAAACATTAATAAAACGTGCCCGTGAAACAGAATCAGTGGCATTAGACACCGAATTTATATGGGAAAGAACATACTACCCAAAGCTTGGCCTTATCCAGCTGGCTCTTTCCGATGAAGAATGTTTTCTTATCGACCCTTGTGCAACGATTGATCTTACTGCATTGGGAGAATTACTCGCTGATGAAAGAGTTGTCAAAATATTTCATGATGCACCTCAAGATCTTTGCATATTGCGTCGGGCTACAGGAAGAGATCCCAAAAATATATTTGACACACGACTTGCAGCAGGATTTGGAGGGTTAAGCTCCACGCTGTCACTGGTCGACTTGGTCGAGTTTTTACTCGAAATAAAATTAAGTAAAAACGAAACTCGCACTAATTGGTTACAACGACCTCTCAGTGAAAATCAGGAACGGTATGCAAAAGACGATGTTCGGTACCTGCGTGCCATACGAATCCTGTTGCTTGCCCGGGTGCTCCCTGAAACAATGCCATGGTTACAGGCTGAGTTTGCAAGACTTGATTCGCCAGACAATTACACAGGTCTCGACGACATAAAACGATACACAAAAATCAAAGGTGCCGGTAATCTCGATCAGCAATCGTTGGCCATACTTCAGGAACTGGCTGCATGGCGTGAGCAAAAGGCTCGTAAAAAAGACCGCCCCCGTGGACATATTGTCAAAGACACGGTTTTGTTAACCATTGCCAAAAACCATCTACAGACTCACACGGCTATTCAGAATTGTGGTGAAATATCGGCAAAAAGCGTCAAAATATATGGAGACAAACTTATTGAGTTAGTGAGCCTTGGCCTCAGACGAAATTTAGAAGACTGCCCTCCACTCATGCAAAGAATCAAGCTCAACAGTAATGAAAAAACTGCCTTTGCCACGCTCCAAAGCTATATTAAATTAAAAAGTGATGTCAACGGAATTCACCCGCCGCTTGTCGGTAATAAAAACGAGCTTATGCGTTTTATTAAAAACACTTCACCATCTACTTCACGACAAAGGAAAGGGTGGAGAAAAGAATTTCTCGCAGAAATGAAAAGCAGAAATTCGTAACTGCTTGAGAGGAATACAGCTTACTCCCGTAAGTCATCAGGCTCCTGATTGGTTACAAGGTGTCGTTGCTTTTCTCAGCCACGCAGGTAAAGGATATAGGTGAGGCCCGCTCCGAAGTGACCGCGAAAAGCTGCGCCCCCCACGAACAGTTGCTATTGTTTTTCCTTCTTCAGCCGACATTCGTCATTCAACTTCAAACGTAAATTCAACATAGAAGAAACACACTCATCTTTCACTTTTCCGTGTTGCATCCATCAGATCAAGCCTCTTTCAAAATTCAACCTCACCGAACCTGAAAGCACCTCATCGGCAAAGTAAGCATCCATTACTTCTCTGGCTGCGGGGGAATCAAGACTGATATGTCTCAAATCCAAGATAAAGTTCCTGCCCCCCATCCCCCGAAGTTCTTTCAAATTCCCCAAAAGAGAGAAGGATTTCTCGGCACAGGTAACAGTCAATCCGTCATGGTGTTTCAAGTAAAACTTCTCTCCCCCGTCATCTTGCAAAACACTTTCTTCTTCCATATCTGGCGAAGAAATTCGAGATGTAAACAGCTCTATGGGAGCATAAACAGGTACAAGTATTTTCTCCCCATGGCTGCTGTTCAATAATAGTTTCATATTTTCCCTGTCATCTTCAATGGAGAGGCAAAATTTTCTGCAACCAAGTCTTTTCAGGGTGGTCACTGACTGACCATTTAATGTGTAGAGCCAGGGCCCTGCTATCAACTGAAAATCTTCCGGATGGTTGAAAAAACTAAAATGAGATATATTATTCAGACGAAATTTAAAAAAACCATCCTCCACACGCTGCTGGACAAGGCTTTTCACTGCAGACCAGTCACAGTCAAAATTAATAGAGGGCAGATCCCAGACGACACGCGAGCGGTCACAATTGCTCATCGCTGCTCGCGTTCCAGCTGCTGGTACATCATCCCCTGTGATAGGAACAATGAAATTCATCGCAGTATACTGCTGTGTGTTCTGTAGGCCGGGCAGATGAGCAGCTACCACATACACCCTGGATTCCTGGTCGCCACCAACATTCTCAGGTAAAACAATTGCACCATTAACCTCTTTCACTTTTTGTTTTACCTGTCCTCGTAATTCTCTTTCCACCAGCCCTTTAAGATGTGCATAAAAGTCACGCCGTATTGCCTTTAATCTGCTTGGTTTAATAACAACAGCTGGCAACTCTTCGGCCAGCAGATCCAGAAGCCCCAGTCTTGGATAGCCAGTATGTGAGAAAACTTTAAAAAGTGTTTTCCTGCTCAGAGGGCTTTTGTCTGCCGGAATCATTTCCACGGGGTAGCGTTTAATTAACTGTATGCCAGCAACATTGGCCGCAACAGAGAGTACCGAGTCTGCCACATTGCATTCAATGCGTAACAAGATCCCACTTGACTGCACAGGCGCTCCATGCAATCGTCTAAGACATGCCTCTTTACTCATGGTAAAAACTTTTCCAGTTGCAATCTTAAATACCAAGTCTCCGGTTCTTATTTTTCCTCTAACAGGGGGAAGTGGAATAGAGACAAAGCTGTTTTTCCCTGCTCGTTTCACAGGTCGTTTCCCTAATAAAATTTTTCGTACCGTAAAGCCCTGCCCTGCCCTGTCATTACCCGGCTGAATACGCAACCTATCCCCAACATAAATGGCATCCGACACTCTAAATGAGACCACCCCCCTCTGAAAATGTTCAACTTTCCCAATAATCCTACCGATCCCGCCCTTGCGTTTGGCAAGAACAATATCAGAACCACCCGTTCCGTTTAGAAATCCCTTGCTGCTCTTTCTTCCCACTGCACTTTCAAGCATTTCCCTGGCTGTAGCTATTGCCTCTTGCTCGCGCCCCGCTTCAGCATCAATAACAGCTCTGTATGCAGAAACCACTGACGCCACATATTCTGCGCTTTTCATGCGACCTTCAATTTTTAAACTTTTAACACCCGCCTGTGAGAGTGCCGGGATATGCTCGAGCGCAGAAAAATCGCTGGTTGAAAAATAAAACCCAGATTTATTATTGTGCATATAGCGCCTTCTGCAAGGCTGAATACATTGTCCTCTATTACCGCTTCTTCCGTCAATATATGACGAAAAAAAACAGTGCCCCGAAATTGAATAACAGAGAGCACCGTGAATAAAATGTTCCAATTCAATTGTACAACGGGCACCTATAAACCCGATTTCTTTTACCGACAATTCACGGGCAAGCACAACCCTTTCAAAACCCATTTTTTCCAGTTGCTTTACTCCAGCGAGATTATGAACCACCATTTGTGTGGATGCATGTATGGGAATTTCAGGAAAGTGGGTGTGAACTAATTCATACAACCCTAAATCTTGAATGATCAAGGCATCCACAGAAAAAGAGCTCAATGCCCCAAGAATTACTATCAACTCAGGTAATTCCTTTTCCTTAACAAGTGTATTCAATGCCACATAAATCTTCTTATTTAACTTATGTGTGTAGCCAACTAACCGTTCAAGATCTTCAAGAGAGAAGTTTTTTGCTTTTGCCCGGGCTGAGAAGCTCTGCAGACCACAAAACACCCCATCGGCACCACTTTCAATGGCAGCAAAAAACGATTGAAGCGAGCCCGCGGGAGCTAGAAGTTCCATATTCTCAGTACATGCTCTATTGGAGATCATCATTTTCTATTATTCAAAATATCTTCAACACTCCTGTCACCAACTTTACTTGAGAAGATCGTTTCAAGCAGTGGCCCTACTGTCTCCATTTCCTCTTCCAATAAAAGAAAACCTGGCAAAGGCTGTGCTTTCACAACATTCGCCAAGCCCTCGTCGGCCAGAGAGACAGGCAGTAATTTCCCACACTTTTTATTTTCCGGTAAATCACAAAGGGCAAGGAGGACATCAAACATATTGCCAATAAACTCACCCTGACCGAGATGCTCAATAATCTGCATCACCGCAGTTGAAGCCGAGAGAGAACTCTCAGCAATCAGTGCGGGTACACCTGGACCACAGACTCTGGTTGAAACAAAACAGCGACAGGAGAACGGCCTGACCTCATAGATACTGCAGCAGTTCTCCTCAAGAAAAGGACAGGGATCTTCACTCCCATACGACTCAAGCTGCACCTCAATACCATCAAGGCAGTTCGCAGCAAAACCGTTTGTGGTGAGTTGCGGTCTTCTGCTTGTACCTTTCTGCTGAAGTTTTGCAACAAACCATTCAAATTTTTCATGCTCTCTAATGAAACGATGGATCAATTCCCCTTCAACAGCGGTAATAATAACATTTTGAGTACAGCATGCAGAACATCCTTTTTTACAGACACACCCTTCCTTTGTCCATTTCTCAAATGCGTTATAAATGGTAAACAAAACTTCTTCTTTCAATGAGATCATTTTTCCTCACTTTAATGGATAACAGGTAACTATTCGGGTGGGACTGCAACTGGCAAAACCACCGAATGGTAACTGGTCAGCAGTGCTTTATATGTGTTCAAGCAGGCGTGCGAACTAGAGTAGTCCTCTATGAGTAAGCCTGATCGAACATAGACAACGTGCTGCTGAACAGTTACGACAATGGTAAGATGGTCGCTGACTTACTTGAATATTCAAGCTATTGACATCCCTAAGCCCAAAACACTATGATACCATCTACTGTAATATGTTGTTTAATATGTTTTTATATATTCATTTTGTGTAACTACTCACTTCATTTTTCCATTGGAACATACTCAATGACCAGAAAAATTCAATTCCTGACACTCTGTATCGGAACAATCCTTACATTAACATCCTGTTCCAATGATAGTGAAACACCCCCGAACACGCCCCCGCAAGCCCCATAGCCTCTTCAGGTTGAAACCATAACAGTACAGAAAGAAGCAGTGCCCATATGGTTTGAACACACAGGAAAAACGGAAGCATCACAACGCATAGAGGTTCGTGCCCGTGTATCTGGTGTACTTGAGGGAATTCACTTCGAAGATGGTGATCTTGTCGAGAAAGGCCAGAAACTTTTCACCATTGAAAAAGCAGGCTATCAAGCCACACTTGATCAGGCACTAGCCATGGTGGAACAACATAGAGCAAACCTGAAACTGGCAGTTTCGGACGTTGAACGATACAAACCACTTGTTCAAAAGGATCTTGCGCCACAGGCGACTCTGGATCAATATATCCCTAAAGCCGGCGAGTTGCGCGCCCGCATCAAATCAGCCCAGGCGGTAGTAAGAGAAGCTGAACTCAAGCTCAGCTACACAGAGGTTCTTGCCCCAAAAACTGGACGTGTTGGCCGTCGCCAGGTCGATACTGGAAACATTGTCGGATACGGAGAACAGACCCTGCTCACCACCATCATCTCCGACGACCCAATGTATGCGTATTTTAATCCCAGCGAAGAAGAATTTCAGATCATGCGCCAGAAAAAAAGCGTTGATGTCATGCCAGCCAGGATCCTCCTGCCAGATAATCGAGGCCACCTCATACAGCGTGAATCCTATGCAGGGAAAGTTGATTTCGGTGATAATCGGGTAGATCGGATGACAGGCACCATCACCATGCGAGCCATCGTCAGCAACGCCGAGCATGATCTTTTGGAAGGGACATTTGTCTATGTTCATGTTTTTATAACTAACAAGGCACACTTTACCATGGTTCCTCCCGGCATTGTCATGGAGGATCAACAGGGCAAAACGGATAAATGTGAAACGTGGTTTTGAATCCAGGTATTATCTCCAAATAACAGAGGGCTTAAAAGATGGTGCTCGAGTGATTGTTTCAGGCTTACAAAAAATCAGAGAAGGACGAGAGGTATCTACCACCGATGTCACCGATGCAAAGGGTGTCAAAGCTGTTATGCAGCAGCAAAAGATGACTGCAACGGAGTTGCTTGATGTTATCCATATTCTTTATCAAACGCCCCGTATTTGCCATGGTCATCGCCCTGATGACTGTAATAGCCGGTTTAGTCTGTATTGTCATTCTTCCCATTCAGGAATACCCCGATGTCACTCCTCCAACTGTGGTTGTCTCTGCCACCTACGTTGGTGCAAACGCCTACACTGTTGAAGAAACCGTTACCCGCCCCCTTGAAAATCAAATCAATGGCGTAAACGGCATGATTTATATGAATTCATCGTCAACAAGTGCCGGTTCGTCCACCATCACCGTTTATTTTGAGCCGGGATATGACCTTGACATTGCAACCGTTGACGTTCAAAACAAAGTGTCCATGGCCACCCCCCAACTTCCCGCAGAGGTAAAACAACGGGGTGTGATTGTGAACAAGAAATCCCCTTCAATTGTCTGCCTTATCGCTCTCACAGGGGACGAACGGTACGATGCCAATTTTCTCAGTAACTTTGTCAACATTAATATTCTTGATGAAATGCGTCGTATTCCAGGTGTTGGTGATGCCACAAATATGGGAGAGAAAAAATACTCCATGAGAATATGGATGGATCCTGATCGTATTAAATCCATGGGCCTGAGTCCCAACGATATCGTCACTGCCATCCAGTCACAAAACAAACAAGCGGCACTAGGACGAATAGGCGCTCCACCAACCTTCGAAAATCAGCAGGTTGAGTTTATCCTCAGATCAGAGGGACGCCTCAGCCAGGTCAGGGAATTTGAAAACGTTATTGTCAAGTTCAAAGACGACGGAACACAGGTGTACTTAAAAGATGTTGCTACGGTGGAACTTGCCTCGGAAAACTATGACTGGAGTGCAATAGTTGACCGGAATGAGGCGGCACTTATAGGGATTTATCAGCTCCCTGGCTCCAACTCTCTGCAAATCAAACAAGCTGTTCTCAAAAAGATGGATGAGCTCCAGGCACGTTTTCCAGAAGGAGTGAAATACAGCATCCCCTATGACACCACACTCTTCGTTGAAGTCGCAATCGCCAACGTTATTGAAACCCTGGTGGTGGCCGTAGTCCTCGTTATACTCACCATTCTCCTTTTCCTCGGTTCTATCAGGCCTACCATTATTGCTGTTATTGCCATTCCTGTTTCCCTCATTGGAACCTTTGCTGTTTTATAGGCAGCAGGTTTTTCCATCAATTTTCTTACCCTGTTTGGCCTGATCCTGGCCATTGGAATTGTGGTCGACGACGTAATTCTGGTCGTGGAAAATGTGGAACGGATATCCGCTCTGGAACCGGAGCTCGGCATCCCTCAAGTTGTTAAAAAGGCCATGCTTCAGCTCATCGGCCCTATAATTGCCACACCCTTGTGCTGGTGGCTGTTTTCGTGCCGGTCTCATTTATGCCAGGGTTAACTGGCTCCATCTACAGGCAGTTTGCACTCACCATATGTTTTGCCGTACTCATATCTTCTGTCAATTCTCTGTCACTCTCGCCTGCTCTTGCAGCCATTCTTATAAAAAAATCACCAGAAGGAAGTCAAAAATTCTTTCTTTTCAGATGGTTTGACATCTTCTTCGACAAGACAACGGATATCTACTTCTCCATTGTACACTTTCTCATAAAGATCAGATATCTTGTGATGCTTATGTTTTTTGGTCTTCTCTTCGGAACCTGGTACCTTTTCACCATTACCCCCACGGGCTTTGTACCAGAGGAAGACAAGGGTGTGCTGATGGTTATGCTTACCTTGCAACCCGGTTCTTCAATCGAAAAAACCAAGGTGGTTCGAAAAGAGTTTGAAGAAATTCTCCTCAACATCCCAGGCATATAAAACGTGGTTCTCATTGATGGCTTTAATGTCTTGAGCGGCAGCATAGATTCATCGGCTGGAACCGGTTTTATAACGCTCACACCATGGGATGAGCGAACAACGCCTGAGCTCCAAATTGATGCCATTATACAATCAATTAATGTACAGGGACAAAGACTCACAGATGCAAATGTGGTGGCCTTTAACATACCGGGCATTCCAGGACTTGGTACCGTGGGAGGGTTTGATTTCAGACTGCAGGATTACCTTTCAGCTGACTTGAACACATTCGTCAGCTATTCTGGACAGCTCATAGCAGAGGCAAATAAAGATCCACGTATCGCCATGGCATACACCACCTATGCCCCCAACTACCCCATGCTTGAAATTGAGGTTGACCGCAAAAAAGCTGCTGCGCTGGGTATTACAATATCGGAACTGCATTCCACCATTCAAGCCTACTTTGGATCAGTCTACGTAAATGATTTTTCTAAATATGGAAAAGTTTATAAGGTTTTCATACAGGCAGAAAAAAACTTCAGGAGTGAGGCTGCTGATATAGAAAAACTCTTTGTCAAAAATTACAAAGGAAACATGGTTCCCCTTTCCACCCTGGTAAAAGTCCGCTTCACCACTGGCCCACAAAACATTACTCACTATAACATGTACAGATCCATCACGATTAATGGGAATGCCGCACCGGGATACAGCTCGGGTCAGGCCATAGCTGCCATGGGGGAGATTTCTTCCCGTGTCCTTCCTCCAAATAAGACCTATGGTTTTGACTGGTCCGGCATGTCTTACCAGGAACTGCTTGCCGGTAACATGACCATCTATGTTTTCACCTTTGCAATTATTGCCGTTTATCTTTTTCTCTGCGCCCAGTTTGAAAGCTGGGTGCTCCCCGTTATGATCCTTCTTCCTGTACCGCTTGTTATGATGGGCGCACTTGTCGGACAACTGCTCACCGGTATTGAAAATAACCTTTTTGCCCAGGTGGGCCTCATCCTGCTGATTGGTATGTCCACAAAAAATGCTATTCTGATCGTCGAGTTCTGCAAGGAACAGCGGGAATCCGGTCTATCTGTAATTGATTCAGCTTTAAGTGCGGCGCGCCTTCGTTTCAGACCCATCATGATGACCATCATCTCCTTTCTATTGGGCACGCTACCACTTGCTCTTGCAACGGGAGCCGGAGCGATGAGTATGAAATCCATTGGTGTGGTCATTGTTGGAGGAATGATCGCTGCGACCTTTGTCTCAACCCTGCTTGTTCCTGTTATTTATGTGCTTCTCGAGACACTACGGGAAAAATTCGTAAGCGTTGAAGAGGAAGTGCGAAATCGTGAAATGATTTAAAACCTCAATCCTGCAGATCCAAAAGCCATTGCGGGATTGATTGCTAAAAGAGTACGACACCATAAAGGTATATTATGCATCTTTCCCTACGCTTTTTCTTTTCCCTCTTTTTGATAGGAATAGGACCAGGTACGGTCCTTGTTAGTGCCCTGGAACAAAACACGGCCCCAACAGATGCGCCGGCACTTGGTCTGGGGCAATTCATCGAAATTGCCCTTATCAATAATCCTGGTGTTGATGAAGCACGAAGCCAGATATGGGCTGCCGAAGGCAGAAGCACTCAGATCACCAGTGCATACTTCCCTCAGCTCTCCGCCTCGGGCCAAGCTGCAAGGGTGCATGTGTACGACCTCCACCCCACCGATGAAGGCAACCTTCTTGCAGGTACGCTCAGTGCCGACCAACTTCTTTTTGATTTCGGGAAAACCACTGGTGCCATTGCTGCGGCAGACAGCAAGGTTGAATCGGCAAGAGCATATTTGAATTCCGTGGGGTCCAATCTTGTTTATTCGGTTAAGGAATCATATTATATATGTTCTTTCGAGATATTATCTGATACAGGTTGCAAGGGAACAAGTTGATTCCTACGAAAAACATTATGAACGCGCCACCGAGTATTATAAGGCCGGAGTAAAATCGAAAATTGATGTCATAAATGCTGAGGTCGAACTCGCAAACGCCAGGCTCCAATTGCTACAAAGTCGATTTGATTTAAAGTCCTCCAGAGTGAATCTTGAAAAAGTCATTGGCCTTTCACCAAACAGCGGTAACTACCAAATCAAGATGGATAAGCGCGATTTTTCCGAATTCAGAACATCATTAGCAAAGATTCCTGCTCCCCTTGATGAGCTCTTGCAAAGAGCCTTCCTCCAACGACCTGATCTTGTCCGTGCACAAAAAGAAATTGATTATTCCCAATCATCACTCAATTCAGTGCGGGGTTCTTATTGGCCGGAACTGAACTTGAAGGGATCTTACAGTGCATACGACACCGATCTCTCAACATTCCAGGATCAATGGCAGGTTGGGATTGGCCTGAACTGGAATTTTTTTTCAGGATTTAGAACAAATGGTGAAATAGCTGAAGCAAAGGCAAATCTAAGGGGCTCCAAAGCACGGTTACGAAATATTGAGCTCACCGCTGTTCAGGAAGTTAGCAACAGTTTTTACCTTGCCCAGGAGAAAAGAGAATCTGTCTTCCTGGCCGACAAAATCCTGACCCTTGCAGGAGAGAATCTCTCTCTTGCCGATGGTCGTTATAAAACCGGACTTGGTGATATGATAGAGTATAATGATGCCCAATTACGATTCACCAAAGCAAAAGCCAATCTTGTCACCACTTTTTTTACATATAATATAGCCCTCGCCCAACTGGAAAATACAATCGGACAATTTCCCGACATGGTACCGGCAACAGAACAACAACCCGAGGTCAAACAACAACAATGAAATTCTTCGGACTTCCCTTTTTTACTGCATTCATTCTCATTTTAGGTGCCACAAATCCTGCCCTTTTAAATGCAACTGAGAGCTCTCCTGAGATTCCAGCCTCCCTTGCCAATATCCAGGAAGATCAAATCGATTCAGTACTTGCAAAACTGAGTGACGGGCAGGTTCGCGCCCTCCTGCTTACCGAGCTGGCAAAAAACAGTAATGAGAGTAGTGGCAATCAACTGGAGACACCAGGCGGCCTGGTAAAAAAGACAGCAAAGTGGCTCCACATACTCGATAGCCCTGGCGGTAAAACAGATAATGCCACCAGCTTTTTTGATCGTCTGGGTCATCTACCAGGAGATTATTTAGCCGTTGCCAAACATGTCGGCAATGGAAGTTTTGCTCATTTCATATTTATTTTAGCACAAATTACAGCCGTATTTGCCTTTGCCTGGCTGATGGAATCTCTTGTACGCAGGTTTACCCTAAACTTCAGAAAACAATTCCGGGAAAAAGCTATCCCGACACTGGACGGCCCCATGCGTCTTGTCGCCGGGATCATGCTGGCTGTACCTTCATTTATCCATATTTCGGTATTTACAGTTTCTGCCACACTTCTCTTTACCATTGTAGCACCAGACAGCAGCTCCCCTCCTGCTCGCTACGTCTTTCTCGCAATTCTTTTTGGAATAACTATTGTTCGTCTGCTCAGCCAGGTATCCCAACTGTTCTTTTCCCCTGGCTCTCCGTCTTTACGAGTCCTTTCAATGGACGACAACTCTGCACGCACCGTTCACCGAACCACTGTTTTCCTGGTTGGATATATTTTCACAACCATACTCTTTCTTGCATTACGAAGAGAGTTACTGCTCGAGCAGAGCAGTCTACTGACAACAGCTATAACAACAGCGACAATCCTCATCATATTGCTCATATTCCTGGTATTACAAAGTCATAACTTTGTTAAAAATGCTCTACTTAAAAAAAGTGAACAAAACAAAACCAGAAACTGGGTGATTGAACAATTTTCCCAATTCTGGCATGTTCCAACAATCCTCTTTTTCCTCATCATCTGGATCGCCCTGACCATGGATCTGCTCTCCGGCACTCAACGCGAGAACTCCGCATTTCTCAAGAGTCTTTTGGTAGTGCCCCTCTTTCTGATTTTTAACGGCATAGGGCAATGGGTTGTCAAAGTATCCATAAAAACCCTGAGAATATATACCCCTCACGATAGTGAAACTGGTGACGAAGAGACAAAAAAACTTCTCAATGAAGCCAGAGAGCGTGAAAGAAAATTCTACGTCACCACTTCCCGCATCATGACACTCGCCATCATCACAACACTGTCAGTCTGGGTCATGAACCTTTGGGGTATAGAGCTTCCATATGCCACAACTCTAGCCAGTGCTGTTTTTGAGTCACTGGTGGCCATGTCCCTCGGCCTGATTGTGTGGCGATTTGCATCCAGCTATATAGAGAAAAAAATTTCCGAAGCAGCTCCAGAAGAAGACACAAAGGAGGAGAACGATGAATGGGGAGGTGCCGCCTCAAAAGGAAGAAGCTATACCCTGCTCCCCATGCTGCGGAAATTTATAGCCTCCACCCTCCTGTTAATGGTTAGCCTCGTGATTCTTTCAGCCATTGGGATTGATATCGGGCCACTGCTCGCCGGTGCCGGTGTTGTTGGCCTGGCCGTAGGGTTTGGGGCACAGAAAATGGTCAGTGACGTGTTTTCCGGATTCTTTTACCTGCTGGACGACGCTTTTCGGGTTGGTGAGTACATCAAAGCAGCGAATGTTTCCGGTGCAGTTGAATCCATCACACTCAGAAATGTCATGCTTCGACATCACCGGGGAATGCTGCAGATCGTCCCCCATAGTGAACTCGGTTCCATCACAAATTTTATGAGAGGGGGCATTATTGAAAAGTTCAACCTTGAATTTTCATATGATGCCGATGTTGATAAAATCAGAAAGGTCATAAAGAAAGTTGGCCTGGCCATGTTGGAGGATGAAGAGCTTAAAGACGACTTTATCCAACCAGTTAAATCAGCCGGTGTAAGGGAGATAACAGGTTCTGTGATGGTTATCCGCGTGAAATTCAAGGTCCAACCTGGAGCCCAGTTTGTTATAAGACGTGAGGCCTATCGCAGAATCACAGAGGCTCTTGCCGCCAAGGGCATCCACTACGCGCATCGTAAAGTTATTGTTGAGCTGCCTGAGCAGGCAAAAAACGCCTCTCCTGAAGAAAAAGAAAACCTTTTGGAAGCGGGGGCTGCCGCTGCCCTTATCCAACAGGAAGAGGATGAAAAGAAAAAACTGGCAGCGAATCAGAAGAGCAGCGGAAGCTGAACCCCCTGTAATCTTCGAACAGTACGAAGCTGATTTCGTATAAGCATTCACGGCATAAAATATGCCGTGTCCCGTAGTGAACAATTAGGCCAGTACTATCAATGCTCAAATCCCTGAAAAGATATTTCCTCACTGTGGAACTTTTTTTGCAAGAACACACCCTCTCCAGAGACTATCTCACCGACTCTGCAAACCCCAGGGGCACTCTCCTGCATCAATTGAATAAAAGCAACCTCTTGGCCTTTTCTCACGGTAAATACAAGTTGATAATCCTCTCCTGCACGCAGGAGTAAATCCTCAGCTTCCACGTTTAAGAGATCCGCTGCCACTTGCAGTTCGGGGTGACAGGGGAGCTGTTCAGCAAAGACACGAGCTGCAACGCCTGAAGACTTGCAAATATGAGCAAGATCGGTGGCAAGCCCGTCTGAGATATCCTGCATTGACGTCACAAGTTCTGAGCGTACAAGTTCCTGCCCAAGGGCTATCATTGGTATGGGATTGAGGTGTGCAGCATACAGTGCGTCAAATCGACTGTCCGCAGACAACTTCTGATCTGATTGATGACGAAGAAGCTCAAGACCTGCTCCGGCAGAGCCTAGTGGCCCGGAAACCCATACAGTATCCCCCATTTCCGCACCATTCCTGTAAATTGCTCCTCCTCCCACCGGCTCTCCCAACACGGTAACAGCAAACGCCAATTCATGAGACTTCACCGTATCACCTCCAATGAGAAAGCAGGAATGTTCACGTAAAATTTCAAAAACACCATCAAGCCATGCGGTAATCCACTCCCACGAGAGTTCCTCTGGTAAACTGAGAGACAGCAGCACAAAACGGGGTCTTCCTCCCATTGCTGCGATATCACTAAGGTTTACCGCAATGGACTTACGACCAAGCAGGTGTGGAGGATGAAAGTTACAATCAAAATGAATAGAGTCTACCAGGGTATCCGTGGAGATCAAAAAGGAAGCATCACTACGCACCTCACAACAGTCATCCCCCATGGAGGTCACTAAACCGGAAACAGAGCCCTTGCAGGCCTGTCGTATTCGCTCGATAAGCTTTCGTTCCGACCAGGGGGGCACTATTTCACCCGTTTTAAAAAAGAACCTTTGCCAGATTCCCGCGTCTGTTTTTCTGCCCTGGTATCTTCTGGTACAGGTGCTATGGCGGGGCTGAAATTGACCGCTTTAACAAAACGTTTTTCTCCCCCCATGGTAAAAATCTCCATTCCGGTCATTTGGGCTGTCCGCAGGGTCCAGGTAACATCCTGTGGCGGTACTGTAAGAAAAGTAAGCCCAAGATGCCACCACTCATCCTTTCGTGTCCTATCTCTTGTGATATCTGTGACCAATGCGTAAACGAGCATTTGCGGCTCTTTGGCAGCAATAAGTACAATGTCACCGATATCTGTACTCTCCTTGAAAGAAACCAACTGCTGTAACTCTTCCACCAACTTTTCCATAATTACCGTCCCTCGTTGTCCCAATTCATTGGAACATTAATCATAACTGTTCAGCAGCACTTCACCTGTGTCCGATCAGGCTCACTCACAGAGGACAAACTGCTAGTTCGCAAGCCTGCTCGAACACATCTAAAGCACTGCTGAACAGTTACAGTTCGATGGTTTTGCTAATTTTGCAGTCCCACCTGAGTAGTTACCATAAATCATAACAGTTTTCCTTAGCGGCCAATGACAACAACAGACTCAAGAATAATAGAATCTTTGGTCATAACACTTCGGGAAGCCAATTTTTCATACATGGATAGGCCATCAAGCAAAGGTACCAGCAGCTGAGTTACAAGTACATCAGCTTTCCTGGCAGTCTCGGGGCCTTGAAGAACTGCCATGGAGGAGGCCCAACTCGCCATATTCTTCAAAGCATTAGCCAAAAGCACAACATGCACATAGGCGGCTGAGTTATTATTCCTGAGGAGTCCATCTCCCACCTCCTCCATGGAGTCACTGTTAAGCAGATTCTTTTCAGAATCATCATTAAGAGAAATCATTTGCGTTACAAGATCAATGGAATTTGAAATCAACAAATACTCATCAATCAGGCAAAATGCCGGCTGCAACCCTCCTTGTGGTGCCAGCCCCCAATAAGTCAAAGTACGCCCTTTAAACTGTTTCCGGCTCAGTGGGATTTCAGCCGTTTCAAGTAGTTTTGTGAAAACGTTCATAAAATCATCAGGAGCACTCAACTTTATAAGTATTGCAGCTTTTGGAAGAGGAATACCATTCTTTTCCACATCCCTGGTAATAATTGCAAACTCTTTATCTATCATGGCAAGCATCTCCTCGAGCTCAACCCCTGCACTGTCATGTAATTCTTTCCGTAACAAATCAAGGGCACCTGGTTGTTTTCTGATGAGGTTCGCCGCATACAGCTCCCAGAGAAGAGGAAGATTTAAGGTATTGGTCCAATAGTAGAAAATCGTATCGGCAGGAACCATTCCAAGAGTTTTATTCGGAGCAGGTTGAACATCACAAAGACGAGCAACTCTTGAATCAAGCGTATTTTTGTCAAACAGGATCTCAGCCCTATCTTTAAACCTCTCCTCCTCCTGCCATGCACCATAGGCAAGGTTTCCCCAACCGTTCCACTGTCCCAGGAGACCTAAGAATGCTTTTTTTTCGGGATTTTGCAGGTTCTCACTAATCATACGCCCCTGCTCAACTATGGAAGGAATGGAAATATAGGTGAATAATTGGGCCCCTTTGTGCGTTTTCCGCAGTCTTTTGAAGTCCTCATTTTCACTCAAGACGTTTTCTTTTGTATCAAAGTGGTCAAGACCTTTACGAACCAGACGTTCTTCAAGTGCCAGAAGAATCAAACCTTCCACAGTTGCTGTAGAGATGGTATTTTTATCATCGAGTTTATATCTTGTTATAACATGAGCTCCATACAGGGCTGTTGATTGTTCAATATCCCGACTCACAACAGGTGCAAGGAATTTCAGCAGTTGAACGGGATGCCTGGGTTTTGCAATAAGGAGTAAACGCTCCTCCAGAGCCTTAGCCGGGTCCTCTTCCGGAAAGGATTTAGCAGGAAAAAGAGCCACTGAAAATTTCCTTCCCAAAAGCTCATTCAACGCAGGGTCATCAAGAAAAGCAACTATCTTTTTTTGCAGATTGTCTAATTCAAGCAGGGCTTGTCCCTCATCTCCAAGGTCTGTTACAATTTTTTTATAATTGAGGTTTGTTAAGGTTTTTCCAAGAGGACTTTCCAGGAACTGTTCATATATTTTGCTAAACTCCACCTGTTCGCAATAAAAAAGAGTATTGTCCGGGAGAAAATCGGAAGCTGACACTTCTTTTTGTACCGTTTTTTGAATCACAAAAAAGAGTACCACAGAACATACTAATACAAGTAAAGCTATTCCAGTTTTTTTCATGCTAATCCCCGGCACATTTTAATTACACCGTTCAACATCTTCTTTCAAAGCAGTCATGATATATTGCAGGATTCAGCCCCTACCCATTCCTGCGGTACTGCACTGCTTCTGCCACATGTGCGAACTCCAGTTCATGCTTATTATCCATATCTGCAATTGTTCTTGCTATCTTCAAAATCCGATGATATCCCCGTGCAGAGAGTCCAAGCTTTTCGACACTCCGTTCAAGCAGACGAACAGCCGATGGATCAAGAGTACAGTATTTATCAATTTCCCCCGGCCCCATTTGACTGTTACAATGAATTGTCCTGTTGTCCTGGTATCGCATTTCCTGAATTTTCCTACACGCATCCACACGCTTTTTGATAATCCTTGACGGCTCTCCCTGACGTTCTTCACTGATCTCTTTAAAGGGTACAGCCGAAACTTCAAGATGAAGGTCGATGCGATCCATCAGAGGCCCGGAAACCTTGGAGGTATACCTTTGAATTTGTTGAGGAGTACAGGTACACTCTCTTATTTTATCCCCATAATAGCCACATGGACAAGGATTTGACGCTACAACAAGAACAAAGCGGGCCGGGAACTGCAAGGTCTGATGGGCACGAGCTATGGACACATCACCGGCTTCCAGAGGTTGTCGCAGTACTTCCAGGACATGTTTTTTAAATTCGGGCAGTTCATCAAGAAAAAGAACTCCATTATGGGCAAGAGAGACCTCTCCCGGACGTGGAATTTGCCCGCCACCAATAAGACCGGCGTCGGATATGGTATGGTGAGGGGCGCGAAAGGGTCTCATTGAGACCAGTGGAGTATCAACGGGCAACTTACCAACGATGGAATAAATTTTGGTAGTTTCGAGTGCTTCATCAAAACTCATCGGCGGTAAAATGGTGGAAAGCCTTCGTGCTAGCATGGTCTTTCCGGAACCCGGAACTCCCTGCAAGGCAACATTATGCCCCCCCGATGCCGCAATTTCAAAAGCCCGCTTTACGTGCTCCTGCCCTTTCACCTCCTGAAAGTCCACATCATAGGCAATGCTGCTTATGAGCAATTCATCCTGATCCAGTGAAACAGGATCTAACTGTATCTTCCCTGCCAGAAACTCCACTGCCTGGTGAATACTGTTCACAGCAATCACCTCGATCCCTTTCACAACTGCCGCTTCAAGCTTATTCGGTTCAGGAACAAGAATACCTTTCAAACCGTCCCGCTTTACTCTTAAGGCAATGGGCAACACCCCGGGGACATGACGCAGTTCGCCATCAAGCGAGAGTTCTCCAAGAACCGCATACTCTTTTAATGAATCTGCCGGGAATAATTCGGATGCAGCAAGAATCCCAAGAGCAATGGGAAGATCAAATCCTGCCCCCCCTTTTTTTATATCTGCCGGGGCTAGGTTTACAGTTATTCGCTTTGGAGGGAAATCATAGCCACAGTTTTTTATCGCCGCCTTTACACGCTCTTTACTCTCACGGACACTTCCATCCGGAAGCCCAACGGTGGTAAACATGGGCAGGCCCAGTGCAAGATCCACTTCCACCACCACCGCCAGACCATCAACTCCAAGAACTGCGCCGCTATGAACCTTTGCAAGCATTAGTAGGCACCCCCTTCCATTGTATTCGGATCATAGAGCCGCTGCATTTCTTTACTGTAATCGCCGCCCTTTCGATCATAGATATAAAAAGGTACCATTACATCCAGCCCTTCCCCCCCATTCTTAATGGATTCGACCAGAACCAGACTGGCTCCTGAAGGAGGATCAGGATAGGGGTAAACACATTGTATCCGCTTCACAGCAAGACGTTTCTGCTCAAGTAACAAGAGTAAGGTCGCAAGTCCATTTGCTGGATAAACGAGAACAACCCGCCCTCTGTTCTTCACGGTTTTCGCTGCTGCGGAAATAACATCCGACAAGGTACAACTCACCTGGTGCCGTGCAATCTCAGCTTCTTTGTTTTTCGACTGCCTCCCCCTGCCGGGTGTATAAAAAGGCGGATTACACACTACTGTGGAAAAGGACTCGGGCTCAAAATAGTGTTTTATTTTCCTGAGATCCCCTTCAATAATCTCCATCTTTTCCTGAAAACCATTGCACTCAATGTTTTCCCGAGTCAGCCCGGCAAGCCCTTGCTGAATTTCAAAGGCTGTGAGCAGGGAAATGAAAGCTTTTTTGCGATACAGAAGAATAAGTCCGACAATTCCACAACCCGCCCCAAGATCCAGAACACGCTCATCACTATTCAGCTGAACAAAGTGAGCCAACAACACAGGGTCCATGGAAAACCGATACCCATTCCGATGCTGTAGACAACTCAGCTCCCCATCAAAAAGAGTGTCTGTACTTCGCTCACTCTCAACCAAGCCGCTGGACGTCTTCACCTTCAACCAGTTGATTAAAAAGGAGTCCCGTCATGATTTTAGGATAAAAATAAGTGGATTTATGAGGCATTATCAATTCTTCATCGGCGATCTGTTTGACCTGTTTGACTCGTGTTGAATTCACCACAAAAAGAAGAGGCGTCTTTTCCTCTGTTTTCACTTCTTCAATATCACCAGTACATGTTTTAACAGCAACATCCAATGCTTCATCAGGATCGCTGAAATATCGTATTAAATTATCCGCTTCACAAAGATGCTGGTCAAGCCCAAGTGCTCCCTCTACAATAACGTCTGAAAGTACAACAACATCAAGTTCTTGCAACTGTACCGGTTTATCTCCAAGGAGTCCATAGGCTTCATCCTTAACGATAAGGAGCAAACAGCGATCTTCACCGGGATGATACACACCAAATGTTCTGGATGATGTACCACTTGTTCCCCCCGCCTTTTCCTCCATACGTGAAAAAACCTCAACAAGGAGTTCTTCTCTTGAGCCATCTCGTATCTCCTCCAACTCAAACCAGGGAGCAAGACGTGTGCACAGATCATCAAATGTCAACGCTCCAGGCCAGTACAAAAGACGATGAGTAGGAAGCACCGACAGACCGGGATCTTCCATGGGGCAGAGATACATCATAATGTGGTTTGCAGGATCTTTAACGGAGAAATTCGCATTTCGTCCCCTTTCCAGACGTCTGTATTCAAGGGCAGTAGTATACCTGTGATGTCCATCGGCAATATACAAAGACTTATCCACAAAAAATTCCTGAACCTGCCGGATAACGACAGCATCGGTTACCCGGTACAGAGAGTGCACACAACCGTCCTCGTCCGTAATGCTTCCCATGGGTGGGGATTCCTTTGCACCATCCATGAGGGTCAAAACCTTATTTTCTTCATCGCTGAAAAGAGAGAATATCTGACTGAACTGCGCCTTGGTTGTATCGAGCAGTCGAAGTCTGTCACTTATAACCGAGGTAAATATTTCTTCATGGGGTTTTACCACCCCTTCATCGAACTCAGAAAGCCCCACCTGAGCAACAATTCCTTTTCGTGTGAGCGTTTCCCCACGGGGGTGCTTATACTGAACAGTATAGAGATACAACGCAAGCTGTGAATCGCGTCGTAACACGTCATTATCCAGCCACTCCTGGAAAAGATCGGAAACATCCTGATACCTGGCATCATCCCCAACTTTTCCACCCGGATTTTTGGTGATATCCAGCCGTATCATGGAGTAAGGATTTTTAGCTGTGTAGGACTCCACGGCATTCTCGCTAATCACATCATACGGAGGCGTAACGACATCATCAAGATTACCAACTTTTTCAACATTAAAAAAGACGCCCTGAAAGGGTGCAATAAAGGCCATGCGGGATAACTCCTTTTTTGTTACAATGATAAACAAAGATGAGTATTTTTCAACTCGTTGAGAATTGATTTGGTTAAAGGACACTAACACTTTCCCTTGAGAACTTTCAAGGTTTGCAACTGCCTTTATCCCATTTTTTGGCATAAAAACAGTAGAGGAGAATGGAATATGTACGATATTTTTATCAAAACACACTTTGCCGGAGGACATCACTTACGTGATTATCCTGGCAGTTGTGAAAGACCACACGGCCACAACTGGAAAGTAAGAGTAACAGTACGAGCCAGCAAAGTAGACAAGCTTGGTATGGGCATCGACTTTAAGCTCTTAAAAAAGATCGTAAACACCGCCGTTGATGAACTTGACCATCATGACCTCAACGAACTCCCGGCCTTTCAGAATCGCAACCCGTCATCGGAACATATTGCAGCATATCTCTACGAAACTCTCCAACCTGACTTGCTACATGACCGCTACAGGCTTTACAGCGTTGAAGTCTGGGAAACTGATACATCCGGACTAATCTATTACGGGCCGGATGAACAATAAGCTTACTATTTCTGAAATTTTCTACTCCATACAGGGGGAATCGAGCTACGCCGGGTTCCCCTGTGTTTTTATACGCTTGAGCGGCTGCAACCTGAGGTGTAGCTATTGTGATGCCGACTACACCTGGCAGGATGGCGACAAAAAGAGTATCGATACTGTGCTTGACATTATCGACAACTACCCCTGTGAGTTGGTGGAAGTTACAGGTGGAGAGCCACTTTTTCAGAAATCTTGCATAGAACTACTCTCACAGCTTATCCGGCGAAACAAAACTGTATTGCTTGAAAGTAATGGCTCTTTTTCCATTGAAGATGTGCCATCCGAAGCTGTTGCAATTCTGGACGTGAAGTGCCCGGACAGTGGATCTAAAAACAGTTTTCACCCTGACAATGTGGGAATTATAAAAGAACGGATTACCAGAATTCCTAACTCATGCGAGCTAAAGTTTGTTCTTTCAACCCGACAAGATTATGTGTACGCAGTGGATTTCATCAAAAGAAACAATTTTTTCAACATGCTTCCCATTCTTTTTTCTCCAGTACAAAAGGGATTAACCGCAGATACCCTTGCTCACTGGATTATGGAAGATGGCTTGAATGTCCGCTTACAACTGCAATTACATACAATACTCTGGCCAAATATCAGCAGAGGAGTTTAAGAATACTCAAAACGACTATTCCGCCAGGCAAAATCAAAATGAAAAAAACAGTCCCAGTTGACAAGGCAGTGGGTATGGTGCTGCCTCACGACATTACCGAAATCGTTAAAGATGGATTCAAGGGGAGGGCTTTCAAAAAAGGCCACATTATCCAAGCCCAAGATATCGACTATCTGAAACGTCTTGGAAAAGAACATATTTTTATCCTGAAATTGGGCCCTGAAGAAATCCATGAAAATGAAGCTGCCCGGATGCTGGCCTCCGTCCTTTCCGGTAATGGCACCACACTTTCATCCGAACCTGTGGAAGGAAAAATATCCATACAGGCGGTATGTGACGGATTACTCAAAATCAACGAAGAAGCACTCTATCGATTTAACCTTCTCGGTGAAGTAATGTGTGCCACGCTCCAGACCAACACCCCTGTTAAAAAGGGTGAAACCATTGCTGCCACACGCCTCATTCCACTTGTTGGTAATCGTTCCACGGTTCTCGAAGCCGTTGAGGTCGCCACAGCCTCAAACCCGATAATTGAAGTAAAAGAGTTACGCAGGGCAAAAGTAAGCCTTATCATAACTGGCAATGAGGTTTTTCATGGAAAGATCGAAGATAAATTTGAGACTGTCCTGCGTGAAAAACTTGAAGCACTTGGGTCAGAAATTATTAGCGTTACATTTTCACCAGACGACATTGATACCATCGCAGAGACTCTCACCAATGCCATCGGTGCAGGGGCAGATCTTCTCGTAACATCCGGAGGCATGTCCGTAGATCCCGATGATGTCACACGGATGGGGATTGAAAAAGCAGGGGCCACCGACTGCCATTACGGAACCCCGGTCCTCCCAGGCGCCATGTTCTTAAGTGGCAGCATTGGTAACATTCCAGTGCTCGGCCTACCTGCCTGCGGAATGTTTCACAACATAACAATATTCGATTTAATCCTCCCACGCATCCTTGCTGGAGAAAAAATTGGCCGCGAAGAATTTGCCAGAATGGGGCACGGTGGGCTTTGCCGAAACTGTAAAAACTGTCATTATCCGGTATGTAATTTTGGAAAATAAGAAAAAAGAACAGAAACAGATACACTGTAACTTCACAGTCAGTTCCCCCGCAATCGCCTCCCAGTTACTTGCTGACACCAGTGGACTCCCCAAAGAACGCATCAAACATGCCATGATAAAAGGGGCTGTCTGGCTCAAGCAACCTGGAAAAAAAGAACGACGACTGCGCAAGGCAAAATTCAAACTGCAGACAAATGATTATGTTCAACTCTTTTATGACGCCAGTGTTCTTGCCCAAACGCCGCCACAGCCAACATGTGTTGCTGGCTATGACGATTTCAGTGTCTGGTTCAAACCACCATGGCTTCTCAGCCAGGGAAGTCGATACGGAGACCACTGTTCCCTCCTCCGTCTTGCCGAGAAAAGTAACCGCGCAATCGATTTCAAACTTATCCACAGGCTTGACCGAGAGGCCTCCGGCCTTATGCTTCTAGCACATAATCGGAATGCAGCAATGCTTTTATCCAGGCTCTTCCAGGACAACAAAATTGAGAAACGTTATTTTGCTGAAGTCCATGGAGAACCAGACATTCCTGCAAAAGGCCTACAGCTAACGAGCACACTTGACGACAAGGATGCACGTACCGAGATTCTTGCAGTTTTCCCAGGAAAAACCGAGCAGAGCCGAGTGCTGGATATCCAAATCCACACAGGACGCCTGCACCAAATACGACGACATCTTGCCGAATTAGGCCTCCCCGTGATCGGCGACAAAAAGTATGGCGAAGAGCATGCAGGAGGACACTGTGAACTCCACCTCTGTGCCTGGAAAATCAACTTTTTTTCCCCTTTTTCAGGAAAACAGGTAACGTTTCAAGTTCCTCGTGAAATACGGCCTTCCTTTCTCAATGGGATTACTTCGTAGTTACTTTGAGCATTCATTTAAGCAAAAGAGTAACTGCTCACAGAGAGTTTGCTGAAAAACAGACGGTGAAATAAAATGATCGAACATGAAAAAGTGAATTACATTGAATTACCAGCAAGAGATCTACCGGCAACAAAAAATTTTTTTTCCAAAGTATTTGGCTGGTCATTCCAGGATTATGGCCCAGAGTATTCCGCCTTTTCTAATCAAGGGATTGATGGTGGTTTCTATAAATCTGAGCTCAGTTCATCTACAAGCAATGGGGCTGCGCTTATCGTGTTTTATAGCAACAACCTCGATGCAACCCAGATTAAAATTGAGAAAGCCAGTGGCAACATTATAAGGCCAATCTTTTCATTTCCAGGTGGCCGCCGTTTTCACTTTACAGAGCCAAGCGGAAATGAGTTTGCAGTTTGGTCAGATAAAAATACATAACGAGATACTCTAGCGACCGTGCTAAAGCGTCACGCCTTTTGCACGCCGCTGAGTAAACTAGTGTCCTCTCTTCATTCGTTACAACTCCGTCCAGTACTCCTCTGGCATTTCCCTGGCCAATTCCAAAGCTCCATCAGCGCCACAAAAAAGGGGATCACCGACAATATTCACCTTACTGGGGCCATATTCACCCAGTGCTTTTTCAAGGTATGACCCAATCCCCTTGATCTGGCTGCCTCCTCCTGCTAGAAGAATATTTGTTCTAATGGCATCCTGATATTCCGGGTCAAACTTGGCAATCAATTCAAGGGTGGATTCAACCATGGCTGGCAAAATACTTTCACACGCTCTCTTCATTTCTGCGGTAATAGTATGAGATGTTGACTTTCCATTCACTGGTATTTCTACTTTTATTTCGTTTTCGATATCTCCAACAAAACTGTGCTCTTCCTTGAATCGATGCACCATATTCATAGTAAAATCTGCATCCGGATATCGTTCTTTAAGAAAGGTAAACAGTTGTTCATCAATATAGTCACCAGCAGTTATAACTGTCCGCTGATCTTCCTCAGAAGGAATTGTACCATGCATAATACAAAAATCCATTGTCCCAGCACCGATATCGATAACCATGGCGTTATCCAAGGCTTCAACACCATAGGCAACAGCAAAAGGTTCTGAAACTACAAAGAGCGCTTCTGCAAATTCAGATACTGCCTTTCTCAAAGCAATTTTATTCACTTTAAACGATTCTGCAGGAACCCCTATAACAGCTCGAATTTTCGAACCTTTTTCAGTTTTAACAAGCTCAACAAGATGACGGATCATTTCCTGAACAGCCTCTTCATCGCGAGCAGTTCCCTCTTTTATCACTCCATTCTGCAAGGGACGATACATATCAAGTGAAAGCCGATGCTTAACAGCTTCCTCACCGATAAGAACCGGTTTCCCAATCACTCTTCTGGAAATAAAATCTTTTGGCCAGCCCACATAACTCTCAATCCATTCTTTCTTTTTGTTGTCTGCCGATATTGCACTTCTTGATGTTCCAAGGTCAATACCGACCAGTAACTTCTCGTCTGCCGTTTTTGTTGTACTTTTTTTTACCATTTTCATCCCCTATTGCTATCTGTATATCCCTTTGTGTGAGATAATTTATTATTCCCTTTTCTATGGACACAGAGACTTTCTCCCTATAATCAGGATCATTCAAATTGACTTCCTCTTCATTTTTACTAATACATGATACTTCCACAAGAACACTGGGTGCATCGACACCAAGTAAAACCACAAAAGGCGCAATTTTTGTCCCATTATCTGCAATAATCCTGTCATACTTCACCAAATTGGCAAAGAGACTATGTTGAATAGTTGCGGCAAGAGTGGCGGACTCCTGTTCTTTCAGTACGTCACCAATTTTCTTAATCATATTATTAAAATCTTCAATCAACACCTTTGAACCACGATTCTCTTGTTCAGCAAGATGCAGTGTATATGTATTTGAAGGCGGCCCGAAGTAGAAAGTCTCAGTGACATTGTAATCTTTCTGGGATAATGCATTGATATGAAGAGAAATAAACAGGTCAGCCTTATTAGAATTTGCAAAATCCACCCGGTCAGCGAGTGAGACATATTGATCAGTTTCCCTCGTAAGCAACACTTTAAAACGACCACTTTTTACGAGAAGATCACGGAGCTGCAATCCTATGTCCAGGACGATATCTTTTTCCACTGCCCCCAGAATACTTCCTACAGCGCCGGGGTCTTTGCCTCCATGCCCAGGATCAATAACGATGGTCTGAATATCAAGTCCGAATATATTTCCAATTCTGGCATATTCATTTTTAAAAAGAAAGTCATAGTTCAACAGATTTCTAGCATCAAAGGAGACCTCAAGCTGAGGCTCCTTTGCAATAAGCAACGATGATAATTGAATATGATTATTGTCAATCTGGCGACCATAAATGATCTCACTCCAAGGAATAAAAAGGATCCGCTCGTTACTAAAGGTGGAAGAAGCAGTTACCTGTTGATGCTGTAAATCTGGAAAGGCTGGCACCAGTACAAAAAAAAGAGCTAACAAAACCATGAACGTGCCGTAGGATTTGCTTTTATTGTATTTGGGTAGTAGCGGACGTTTTCTCTGTGGAGAAGTACCTGATAGCTTACGATTCTCCTCATAAATACCATACAGAATCTCATTCTTTTTTCCTGTATTCGGACAGCGTCTTTCCGGCTTCATCATACGCATAACTTTCTTTGGATTTTGAGCGATACAACTTCTCTATCCTGCTCTGGGAAAAGGACATAAAGTCCGATAACAACAGGAGATACTCAACATAGAAATAAAACTGTTAACACAATCCTCTAATAAGTATATGGTTTAGTCTTCAGGGTGTCAACTTGATCTTAATTTTACTAATCGAAAAGATCGGGCTAGGTATCTGCCTGAGAAATGGCCCCCTTTATTTGAATAGAATCTTTTCTTATTTAGTTGGTTCTCTGCCGTTTTCATACTGCCATTTCACTCTGAGAGAGAGGGGAAAAAAAGAATACCAAAGCTCTTGTTAAAGATGCAGTAAACAGAGGTGTTATCATAAAAAGGATTTAACAGGGACAGCATTAAAGCACATAATCGAGCAGGGGCAATCTGCTATTTTAAGGTCTACCACAACTTCAGAAAATAAAATCAAACGATCTCCTGTGCTCAGCTAAATCCACGAGAGGAAATGAGTCTCTTTGATTTATATCAAGTTGGTTTTTCTCTTCAAGATAGAAAGAAGATTGAGTCGGCTACACACAGCCACATCCAGAGAACCAGAACGTAACAAGGCATGTTTCTACTACTGTGATCAAACAAATCGGCCGTTTATTGAAGGAAGAAAGACTATTCCACGTCACCTTAGCGCCATTAGTAGAACCATCCGGAATAGGCCACATTTTTTTTTCAGGGTAGGCGTCCCCATAGATTAAACAAGAGTGCTACGGTTCAGCAGGAGCCATTAATTACCAAGCTTTAACCACTGCAAAAGTCACTCAGCACACGCCCTCCCCAAAACCAGCAGATGACGAATCCCCCCACACTCGGGGAGTCTGTATTCATTTCTGGAAAGAACCTGAAACTGTTCGGAGGTCAGGCTTTTACGCCAGACCTTGAGTTCTTCTTCCCATTTGGGTCCTTTCATGCAAATCACCCGTACTCCAGGGTTTACAAAGCGGCTTACCATATCCATGAATATTGTCATCTCACTTACTGCCCTGCTGCTGATATGAGTAAAATCGCCATTCGACGGGAGCCTGTCTTCATCTTCGACCCGGCAGTCAAGAATTGTAACATTGGATAGTCCCAGGGTTCTGGTAATATGCGACAGAAAAGCGACCCGCTTTTGGCGGGGCTCCACAAGAGTAAGCCTGAGTTCCGGCTTTACAGTTTTACAAACCAGTCCGGGAAAACCTGCCCCTGTACCAATATCGAGCAGATGTGGGGTGTTACCATCGAGTAAAGGGAGTAAAGTAAGTGAATCGAGAAAATGTTTTTCAAGAATTTCTCCGTCACTTGCCCTTTTAGCAATAAGATTGACCCGCTTGCTCCAACGCCTCAATTCTGTAAAATAGATTTCCAGCCTGTCTACAGCACCATCATCCGGAACGGGAAGAGCAATCCTTTCACAGCCATCCCGCAAGCCTTTATTAAAATCAAACTCAAATTCCACTCTCTCTACCTGTCTTTCAATCGCTCAGTTACTGAAGCCGCATGAGCAGTCAGGCCTTCAAGCCCGGCAAGTAACCGGATGTGATCGCCATCTTCCTCTAAGGCCTGTTTTGAATAACTGATAATCGAGCTTTTCTTTAAAAAAGTCTCAACACCAAGTGCTGAAGAGTATCGTGCTGTTCCCATGGTGGGCAAGACATGGTTAGGGCCGGCCAGATAGTCCCCTGCGGCCTCGGGCGTGTGGTGCCCCAGGAAAATGGCCCCTGCATGACGAATCTTGGGCAGGAGTTCCCAGGGTCTGTCCACCATCAACTCCAGGTGTTCGATGGCGATATCATTGGCCAAACTTATAGCCTCATCCATATCATCCGCGATAAAGATAATCCCTCGATCCTTCAACGATGTTGTCGCAATCTCTGCCCTGCTGAGACGTCCAAGCTGACGTTCAAGTTCACAGGGGACTTCTGCTGCCAATTTTTCATCGGTGGACACAAGCACTGCAAGTGCCATGGGATCGTGCTCCGCCTGAGCAAGCATATCTGCTGCAATATGGGCAGCGACTGCACTCTCATCAGCCACAATCAAAACCTCAGACGGCCCTGCAATCATGTCGATACGAAGCATACCTGCCACCTGAGATTTGGCCTCTGTCACAAACTGATTGCCCGGGCCTACAATAACATCTACTGCCGGAATGGTCTGTGTCCCATGGGCCAGTGCTGCAATGCCCCAGGCCGAGCCTGCCTTGAAAACATCGACTATACCAATCTCCTGAGCTGCCACCAGAAGATGGGGGCTCACCTTCCCTTCATTATTGGGTGGAGTAAGCATTACACGTTGCGCAACCCCTGCTATGCCTGCGGGAATCCCATTCATAAGTACAGAAGAAACCAGTGGAGTGGAACCACCCTGCCCGCCTGGTACATACAATCCCGCAGCATCCACAGCTCGTACCAGACGCCCGACGATGGTTCCGTTTTCTCGGGTCTGCATCCAGGAATCCTCCATCTCCCGCTCATGAAAAACCTGGATTCGCTCTATGGCCTTTTCAAGGGTTTGGAGAAATTGAGTATCAACAAGTTTATAAGCCTCCTTTAACTCGGCACTTGTTACCTGTAAATTCTCACTACCAAGGTTTGGAGCATCAAATTTTCGGGTATATTCAAGAACGGCCTCATCCCCCCTGGTTTTCACCTCATGGATTATCTCAGCTACAAGATCACGGCAACTGGTATCGGCTGCCTGGAATCGGGAAAGAAGAGCCTTAAAACATTTTTCACCTTCGGGACTTTTAGTCTTAACCGGTTGTATCAGCATATCAAATTTATTTTATATTGTGATTGTTTTTCTATAATTGTTCAGTGATTTTGCTGATTTTGCAGTCCCACCTGAACAGTTACGGTTTTCCTTCACTTCCTTCCCCAATGAACCCCGATTGTACCCAACATAAACTTCTTATAGTCAACATCCGTAAAACCAGCACTTTTTAAAATATCAGCAAGCTCTTCAGCTGTATGAAAATCCATTGTTGAGCCAGTTAAATAACTATAGGCTGCCTCATCACTTGCGATTAAGCGTCCCAGCAACGGAATACCAAAACGAAAATGAAAACGGATAAAAGGATAAAAAATACTTTTTTCAGGAGGAGTTGTATCCAGACAGACAACACGTCCGCCGGGTTTAAGAATTCTCTGTATTTCTTTTAAGACAGTGAGACTATCATCAACATTTCGCAGGAGATATCCAAACGTAACAGACTCGAATGTATTGTCCTTATAGGGAAGCTTATTTGCATCTCCTGCCTGCCAGCAAACTGGTTGATCTGCAAACCGTACCTTCGCCTCACGTAACATATTAAGCGAAAAGTCTGTTCCCAGGTGCCTACCCGCCGGGAACTGTTTCGCCATAAGAGCTGCAATATCTCCAGTCCCCGTTGCAAGATCAAGTGCCCACCCGGTACCCGGGTCTCCAGCCTTCTTGACCACAAAACGCCGCCACCCCTGATCCTGCCCCAGGGTCATCACCCTGTTCATCAAATCATAACTGGGAGCGATATTATCAAACATTTTTTGTACGCCAGGTCCTTTACTCACTGTGTTTCCTCAAATAGAAAATCCGTTCAACATGGTGCTAAGCCAGGGGTTCTTGGAAAAGGAATAACATCTCTGATATTCTTCATTCCAGTTGCAAACTGTACCAGTCTCTCAAATCCTAACCCGAAGCCTGCATGAGGCATGGTTCCATAACGCCTGAGATCCAGATACCAGTTATATTCATGAGGGTCAACACCGGTCTCTTCCATTCGACTGACAAGTTTATCGAGCCGTTCCTCGCGTTGAGAACCACCAACGATCTCACCAATGCCGGGCACTAAAATATCCATGGCTGCAACGGTTTTGCCATCATCACTGAGTCGCATATAAAATGGTTTTATCGCTGCTGGATAATCAGTTACGATCACGGGATGTTGATACAATTTTTCTGTGAGATACCGTTCATGCTCGGATTGAAGATCAATGCCCCACTCAACAGGAAAATCGAATCTCTCATTCAACCCGGATAGTTGCTCAACAGCCTGATCATAAGTAATGTGAACAAAATCGTTTTCCACAACATTCTGCAATTTGTTCAATAAGTCTTTCTCAATAAATTTATCAAACAGCGCCAGGTCTTCCGCGCAGTTGGAAAGAATGTCTCGCAAAACAAACTTCAGCAACTCTTCCGCAACTGCCATATTACAGCTAAGATCACAAAAGGCCATCTCAGGTTCAACCATCCAGAACTCAGCAAGGTGCCTGCTTGTATTTGAGTTTTCTGCACGAAATGTGGGTCCGAACGTGTACACCCGACCCAGGGCGGCTGCATAGACTTCGGCCTGAAGCTGTCCGCTCACGGTGAGTCCTGCCTGGAGACCAAAGAAGGGTTTGTCATCTTTCTCACCACTGGCACGCACCTGAAACATCTCCCCGGCTCCCTCACAATCACTGGTAGTAATAATCGGCGTATGAATCTGAGAAAAGTCACGTTCCTGAAAAAAACTGTGTACTGCGTATGAAAGTCGTGAGCGCACCCGTGTAACTGCACCAAGTGCATTTGTACGTGGTCGAAGGTGGCTAATTGAACGTAAAAACTCAAGAGAATGTCGTTTTTTCTGGAGAGGATAGGTTTCAGGATCTGCCCAGCCCACCACTTCAAGCAAGTCCACCTGAAGCTCAAGCTGCTGTCCCTTTGCCGGAGACTCCTGCAAACACCCCTTGACAATCACACTGCAACCGGCACTGAGTTTACTGATTTCATCCTTGTAATTGGGGAGATTTTTATCTGCAATTATTTGAAGATTGGCAAGACAGGAGCCATCATTTATTTCAAGAAAAGAAAAACTGCCGGTATCACGCCGGGTTCTCACCCAACCTTTAATGACTACCTGTATACCCGTTTCCTTTTGCTTCAGAAGTGTTCCTATCCTTTTATTCATCGTGCTTCCCGTTATGATAAAATAGAACCAACTCGCCATTTCCGGATAGAACCCGGCAAGGAGTGTTACTTATTGCAGCAAGATGTGCCGCGACAACAGAACATTTTATGGTGAGCAAAAAATAAATTTCACGTTGAGACTCGGAAAGTGTTTCAAAATTTCCCTGTCCCTTTGAAATAACAATATCTGCATCGTCAAAAGCCTGTAGCAACGCGGGAGAACAGCTTGCCAGCGGTGTCCCAGGGCAACTTGTCCCATTTTCAAGGACATGGGAAATCCTGTCCATTCCACAGGAGAGAGCATCTGCCATC
The DNA here is from genome assembly GCA_947311435.1 of uncultured Desulfocapsa sp. Taxonomy (GTDB): domain Bacteria; phylum Desulfobacterota; class Desulfobulbia; order Desulfobulbales; family Desulfocapsaceae; genus Desulfocapsa. The sequence goes on along the minus strand of CAMZKT010000032.1, from coordinate 4,880 downwards.
AATGCGTCATTAATGATGGGCCCGCTTTTCACCACCACAGTAACATCAAGCCCCATACCGTCCAATTCGGCCACAACCAGAGAATCATACACGATCTCACCAGAGTTATCAGCCAGATAAAGAACTTTATCACCCTTTTCAAGTGACCGTATTTTTTCAAGGAGTATCCTGCTATGATCCACTGCAAATGAAGCTTTCAGACACCGCGCCATAACAGAATTCACATCGAAACTATGCATTGCTCCATAATCAATAATATTCCCGGCAATGGCAATGCGTATGGCTGCGGCTAGAGGGTCTTTGCTGCTCTTTATTTTCTCTTTAAATTCCGGCAATACAGCGAGCGCCTGTTCGTTTGATCGTTGTTTGACCTCAAGATAAGGATCACGACAAGCAGTTACCAGGGAAAGTGCCTCATAAACAGCGACGGAATTCTCAGGGGGAGTCTTCTCCATATCCATGGAGCCAAGCAGCTCAGAGACTCGCCGCACTGCCTTAAGATGTTTTTCTTTATCACTGGTCGCAATCCGGGCAACCTGTAATGCCTGGCGTAAATAGCAGGCCATACATTCGAGTGAAGTTTTCACAACATATATCCTTCCCTTACATTTTTCATGGAAGCAAACAACGACGCCTTGGCACCGGGAATCTGTTTGTAAATTACCTGCAACATTTTCTGCACCTTTTCCCGCCTGGTATCACCAGCCAGCGGGCATAGATTATTCACTGCGTGAAAGCCTAGTCTATCCGCCACCTCCGCCACCTCTTTTTTTTCCAGATAGGCCATTGGACGAATCACTGAAAGCCTGCCGGAAAACAATTTCTGCGCCGGAACCATGGTGGAAATATTACCACTGTACAGCATATTCATGAACAGGGTTTCGAGCAGATCATCCTTATGATGACCAAAAGCAATTTTATTACACTGCAATCCATGGGCGATATCGAAAAGCTGCTTTCTCCGTAACTTCGAACAGGTAAAACAGTTCCTGTCATCTTCTTTCAAGGGAAGGCTTTTTTCCACTTCCACTTGTAATCCGGTCAAAAGCATTTGCTCCCTGAGTTGCAGGACAGGATTTTCGGTTTCCCTGTCGGGTGCCCATATATTCATATCAATATGAACTGCATGTATAGTATAGTGCAACGGAGCCTTTTTTTGCCAATGTTTCAACAACCATGCAAGAACAAGGCTGTCTATTCCACCAGACACAGCGACCAAAACCCGATCCCCATCATTCAACATGGAATAATCGTGCATGGCCTGCCCGATGCGTTTGTTCATTTGTGGTGAAAGCATGAGAGATGAAGAGTATATGTAAAAAAAGGCTGTAAAGTTCAAAGCACCGAACCTTACAGCCATGGCAATTGTTCCGCAGAGAGGACGAGCTCCCCCTTCTTTCAGTCAGAACAATACCACAGAAACAAATCAGGTGCTGAATTTTTCAACATGCTGCTTGAGTGTTGAGGCAAGGGAGCGTAAATCACCTGCCTTGCCTGAAAGTTCGCCACTTGAAGCATTAATCCCTTCAAGGTCGTGGTTTACATACGTTAAATCCGATGAAACTTCCTGTGAGACAGCAGAACTCTGAGCTACGTTTTCAGTGACTTCCATAATCCCTGCCGATGCCTGATCAACATTTTCCGAAATTCCCATGGCTGTTTCAGCCTGTTCTTCAAGAGCTACGGCAACTCCATCGACGAGTGCATCCACGGTATGAATAATACTCACAATGGAATTAATTTCAGTCACCGTATGATCTGTTGAACTCTGAATAGATTCAATCTTTGAACGAATATCAAGTGTTGCCTCGGCTGTCTGTCTGGCAAGTTCTTTAATCTCATTTGCCACAACCGCAAAGCCCTTTCCCGCTTCTCCTGCACGGGCGGCCTCAATGGTGGCATTCAGGGCAAGAAGATTCGTCTGCTCGGAAATTTCCGTGATACTCTCAGTAACCTTACTTATTTCAGATGCCGCCTTGCCAAGTTCGTCTACCCTGCTGGTTGCTGACTGTGACTGCCTCACGGCTTCGCTCGTTTTCTTCCGTGCATCTTCAGTATCCGTAGTAATGGTTTTAATTGTATCGGTCATTGCAGAAAGAGACTCTGCCATCAAAGCAACATTTGTAGACGTTTCTTCAACAGCGGCAGCCACGGAATTCATGTTGACACTCATTTCCTCTGTTGCCGCAGCTACAGAATGTGCACGCTCGGAACTGTTCTTACAATCATTGGACATTTCATTTGATATATGAAGGAGGGTGTCCGAGGTACCATCGAGCCGGTCGGCATCATTCCCAATTTCAGACATTACTTCCTGCAAATCAGAAGCCATGGTATCCAGACTCCCCCCCATTTCCCCAAGTTCATCATTCCCCAAAACATTTGAACGAGCAGATAACTTCCCCTGACCGAACTCCCTGCAAAAATCCTTCATTTTTTCTATACGAGTGGTGATGGTATGAATAATCAGCATTGTCAACACCATAAAAACCAAGCCTGAAACCACAAGGATGAGCTGAATTGTCAATAAATTCTTTACCGAGCCTTCGGCCTTCTTCTGCATCAACGTAACAGCCACGTTCATCTCTTTAAGCAATTGAAGATTCTCCACCTCAAAACGCTCCCATTCCGATGCAGTGTATGTATACGTCATGACTTTCTCAACAAGAGAAGAATAACTGTTCCACAGAGAAGAAACCTTCTTGAGTTGGACCAGGATATCTCCCTTCGCGGCAGGACAGAAACGGTAAGCAGTTGTCTGCAGATTCAAGGATGTAGGAGCATTGCCTGATCCTATGAGAGCCGACAAGGTCATATCAAAAATCTTCATGGTCGCCTGAACCTTGTTACGACTCTTTACATCACTTTTACCGGTCTTCTCCTTGAGCAATAAGTAATGATGCACTTCCTTGGACATTTTCTGGGTGAGCATCCTCTGGCGTCCTGCCAGATTTATAAGTAACCCGTCGTCTGCCTGTTTTTTGGAGTTCAGGTATGTTGCACTGAACATAAAAATAATTATTGATACCAGTCCGCCCACAATAAGACGTAATTTAGATTTGATACTCATAAGATATACTCCAGATGATGCATAATTCGTCAATGAACAGCATAAACAATACACGTCCATGGCTTATATTCCATGTGCGTGGTAAATTCCTCACGAGTGATTGTATGGGGAGACCACCCGAAAAACAAGCGGAATGTATTTAAACGCCTAGAGAAACTTTTCCAACTCTTCTCTAGTCAACATTAACTTCCTGAAAATAAGGAAATTCCTGTAGACGACTCAGCAGGCCATCACGGCTCAGTTCTTGAACAGACATCCATCTAAAACCACGATTCCTGGCCTTGCCAAAGGAAAAGATATCATCAAATAGAGCTTTTTGAGTTTCATCAAAGGAAGATGACCAGAGAACGACCCCTCTTGTCACACCAATCAAGTCCATGGAAAAAGCAGTTGATGCTGCAGTTTCGATGGACATTTCAGTCCCAACACGCTCCCGATATCTGCTGAGTGTAACTTCAAGGACAGCCTCACACCCTGTTGCCTTCCCGAGATCACGGACCTGTTGCAGGCGCCCACCCCATGGATTACTGAGGATAGCATCAAGTTGATACTCTGTAAGCACCTTAAATTCCGGGCGGTCTCCAAGTTCTGTAGCAAGAACAGAATCATAATAGGAAGCGCCCTCAATGAGGCTCTTTTTTTGGGTCGCAGAAAAACTTTCTTCACTTCCGGCTGGAAGAGCAGTCGCTAAGACAGCTACACACGTCACTTCGGGTAGTGTCCCGATATCTGTAGGTTCGTTGGTAAAAGAAGAACACGCTGACAAAGCAATACAGAAACAACACAGCACAAGGAATAGTTTTTTCACTGAACACTCCAATATTAATATTTACTAGAAGCAAAGCAGCGCTATACCCATTACCAGACAAGCACACTTTCGACTCCTGCTACCAGTAGCCAAGTAGGCCAAGGGAAACAGGCTAAACTTCAAATTACATCCTTCATAATAAACCTTTTGACGATAAAGTTCCACTGAGACCATCGACTTGTCTGCTGGCCTGACACATTGCTCTGGCAAGCCCTTTAAAGACGGCTTCAATGATATGATGGCTATTGACTCCATGTATCAGGTCTATATGGAGAGTAAGGCCTGCATGCTGAGAAAACGCACGCATAAATTCAAGGGCAAGGGAAGTATCAAAGGTACCAAGTTTCTGATCTGGAACATCAGCGGAGTAGTGCAGGTAGGGACGATTGGAGATATCCACAACCACACGGACAAGGGTCTCATCCATGGGCAAATAGGAGAGACCGTACCGTGCAATTCCACCCTTATCACCAAGTGCCATGGCAAAGGCCTGGCCAAGACAGATCCCTATATCTTCAACGGTGTGATGATCGTCAATCTCGGTATCTCCAGCAGCTTTTAAAGTAAGATCAAAAAACCCATGGACACCAAACAAGGTCAGCATATGGTCAAGAAAGGGAACCCCGCAATCCACTTTTGTTTTTCCATGACCATCTAGGTATATTTGCAAATTGACATCGGTTTCCTTGGTCTGCCGTTGTATAGCACCCATCCTTTTTCCATTCTCACCCATGACCACCCTCGTTTTGAAATTATGAATAAATTGAATCAGAATGGGACAATAGCACATTTTATTCGGCTACGACCACATCTTTTTACACTTCACACTAGACACTTTTTCTTTTTTCTGCTAGGATGTTTCAACTTTTCTATTGACAACTGACGGCCTTGCAAGTATTTTGAACGCCGTTTTGTCACACACTGAGCGGGAATAACTCAGTGGTAGAGTGCAACCTTGCCAAGGTTGACGTCGCGAGTTCGAATCTCGTTTCCCGCTCCATT
>CAMZKT010000031.1 GCA_947311435.1 uncultured Desulfocapsa sp. | reverse complement strand
ATCTTCAATCACAAAATCCTCAGCGTAGCGCAACTACGCTTGCGGTTTTGTTCAATCAGATCGAACAAACCTGACCTGAATCTGAGCACGATATTGTCCAACTTATTTCCGGACGGCTCCTTAGTCGCACTTTTCCAGCACCTTTTTCCTGGCTGCCATACGCAAGAGTAATCCTTCCGCTACATAGAGTAACAATCCAAACCAGACAAGAGAAAAACCTATCATTTGTTCCCTCGGGAATGATTCTCCATAGACGAACAGTCCAATACATAATTGCAAACCAGGCCCAAGATATTGAACAATACCAAGAGTACTGAGAGCTATTCTTTTGGCAGCATAACCAAAAAGCAGCAAAGGAAGAGAGGTCACTATTCCGCTTGCGGCAAGTAAAAGCCGACCACTGCTATCCTGTTTAACGAAATCAGCCTGCCCATGGCTCGCCAGGAAAAATAGAGTTATGAGTGCGGGAAAAAAGAGTAGGGAGGTCTCAAGAAACAGCCCTTCAAGTGACGGCAGGGATGCTGTTTTTCGGAGCAGACCATATAACCCGAAAGTGATTGCCAGGACAATGGCTATCCAGGGAAAGTGACCATAGGCGAAGGTTAGATAACAGACGCCCAGAAATGCAAAGAGTATGGCGAGCCATTGTACTTTTCGTAATCGTTCTCTTAAAAAACAGACACCAAACACTACGTTGATAAGGGGGTTTATAAAGTAGCCAAGACTTGATTCAACGATATAGTTGTTGTTTACAGCCCATATATACAGCAACCAGTTTATGGAGAGTAGCAGGGACGTAATAATATAGCGAAAAATCAGCCTATTATTTTTCAGTGCAAGGCGAAGGCCGCCGATTTTTCTCCAAAGCAGAAGCAGGATGATGGTCGCAAGTGTCGACCAGGTTATCCGGTGACAAACGATCTCAAGGGGAAGAGCAGTTACAAGTGCTTTCCAGTACAGGGGAAGCAGCCCCCAAATTGTAAAGGCTCCAAATGCGGCTGCCAGCCCCTTATTGTTCTCTGTCATATTTTGTGTCCGTAGTGTCCTTTTCCGGGACAGGGGGAGGGGGCCAAACATATACGCCTGATACCTTCGGCGGGAGCATGGTGGAAGAATTTCTTCGTGTTTCACTCCGTCGATTGCTCTCTGGACACCAATTGCTTTGTCGTGTCCCTCCAGAGTATTGTACAGCAAGTTTTTTGTTTAATAGGATGCTTGCAAGGTCCTGCCCATCGAATTCAACATCGGCTAGCATTCTGAAGTATTTCCCTCTTGCTATTCGGTGGAGGTTTATATTCCTGGCCCGAGAAAGAAGGGAATATACCAGCTGTTTGGCCTCCTTAGCCTTTTCTTTTTCAGCAGAACAGGATTTTGTTCTGAGTTCTGGTGTATCTACCCCACGTAATCGGATAACGATATTATCGCCAACAATGGCCGGAGTGTCAGGGATGTTGAAAGTGATCGAATCTCCATCGTAGTTTCTGACGAATTGAACATTGTTGAAATTATCATATTGCAGAACGGTGGAATGAGCTGAAGCCGATGGGAAAAAGATGAATGAGAGGAACAGGCTTATGTGGGTGAATAGAAAAAAATAACGAGGCATATGTGTTTACCTGTGTAAGTGTTCGGTTGTAAAGAAAAGATTCGATGGTCTTGAACCGTTACTTTACTTACCAATACCAGATGAGTTCCAGCTGGATAGAGTCATCACGGCTGAGGCTTGCTGCGGGATCCATTTTGTCCATGTCGAAGAAAAATGAGGCATCCAGGTTTATTCGAACAGAGTCTCCCAGGCGTCGGCTGGCCTCAACAGCAAGCATAGTTGAGCCATGGGGAAGGTCATGAATGATACCAAGAAGGATGCTGCTGTCATCCATATCATTTACGGCGAGTCTTAATCCTCCCATAATGTCGTTTTGATAAATGCTTGGGAGCCAGCCATCGTCGCGGTCGTCATACACATATTCTCCGATGAGTCCCAGGTCCATCATGCTGTCTGCGATTCCGACCAGAGTGTATTCAAAACCAAAGGTGGTGGCAGCATAGGAACGGCTCTGGCCAGTACGATAATAGGATTCCGCTTTTAACAACCAGTTTCCGGCTGTCATCTGCAGGTCAAGCCCTGTTTGGCCGATTTGTTCGTAGTAGGGAAACAGAAAGGGAGAGAGACCAGTGCTTTGGGAAAGCAGCAACACCGGGTTTCTGGCTGTGCCGTTAAAATAATAAAGTCCTATGTCTGCGTTTCCAAGGATTGTGGAATAACGAATCGCAAGGTCTGTATGATGCTGTCCCGCCGCACTTTCATAGGTTGCCTGCTCTGTAGAGACTGGCAATGGAGTACGAAACCGACCATTTTCGCCGGGGAATGGTCGTTCTCGAAACCAGGGGAGGACAAATGCCTCCACAACCCCCCAGTCACGGGGGACTGTGAGATGGAGCATGGGCTGTCCAAGCTTTTCTTCGCCATCAATGGCCTCGACCTGATCTGTCTGGTTGATGATGTCAACGAGATGGACAAACTCTGTGGCTCCCCAGAAAACCCGTCCGATTCCGACATGGATTTCCATGGCATCCGTGAAGTAAATGGCCTCTGCAAGGCGAAGGTCACCATGGCTCCGTTCAGTATCTTCACTGTCGATTCGTTGGAAAGCTTCCAGAGAGAGGTGGAGATTTTCCTGAAGTTCATGGAAGAGTTGTATTCTTCCAGCGCCTGATAGTACCTGATTTGCTTGATGTGGCCATGCTCCATTTTCTAAAAAAATGAGACCTTGTACCGAAACCTCACCGTTTACCTCCAGCGACAGGCCGTTGTCAGCAAGCAGGAACAAAAGCACCGGAACAATGATTGCAACGGTGTGGAGGGTCTTGGGGCGGAGCCTAGCGGACACGTTTTAAGCTTGTTGAATTGAAATCCTTATCGGTGAGACCTGTGCGGAAGCTGTAATTATCCCAGGAAAGTGTTGTGGATTTTCCAGTCTGGTGGTTAAGCATACTCATGCGGTCTGCACGCCAATATCTATCCAGATACTGCTGGTATTCATGAATGCTCAGGGTTTTCAGCAGACTCTTTTTACGGTCGTAGAATTCCACCTTAAGAAGCCTGTATTCGTCTGTGTCTAACCATGAAATACGTTTCGTGTATCCGGAGTTCTTTTTATCAACGGGATAGCTTTCAACAACATAACACGGTTTCTCGTTATACTCTTCTTCCCGAAGAAACCTGTAGGTGTACTTTTCAACCTCCTGGCTTGCAATATCTTCATAGGCAAATTCACTTCCCATGAATGAGCCTGATTTATTGCGCGAATTAATTCGTTTTACCCGTTTCAGTGCAGGCAGATAGAGCCATTGTTCGTCATCTCCTTTTTTGTGGGAGAAACTGAGAAAAGCAGTGCCTTTAACGTCACGCGGGGTATCAAAGATTGAAAGGCTTTTGTCGCCATCTCCCTGCACCTCAAGAGTTTTACTGCGAATGCGGCGTGTACTCTCTTTGCCCTGTTTGTTTTTTAGGGTCATGGTCATGTTTGCTGTGTAGTCGCCAAATCCCTCATCACGCTTGTCGGCTTCCATGAAGATGGCAAGGCCCCTTTCTTCGGCTGTCTCAGCATGGGCGCAATGCACAGGAAACGACAGGAATACGAATAATGAGGTGCTTAGTAGGGTTTTTCCAAGGGTAAAAAAGTTCATGATGAACGCTCCATTTTTAAGAGAAGTGTCGGGAGGAAAAAGAAATCGAGAATGAGAGCAAAAAGAATGGTGATTGTGGTCATGGCTCCCATATGGGAATTGATCTGGAATCCGGAGAAAGAGAGTACACCAAATCCGCCCACAAGGGCAAGGGTAGTCGTCCAGATGGCAGAGCCCACAGTTCTGAAAGCATAGCGAACAGCATCCTGAGGATTCATCCCATGCTCCTTACGGGCACGTTGGTATTTTGACAGAAAGTGTACTGTGTCATCGACCACAATTCCAAGTGTCATGGCAATCATAACTGATACTGCAAGGCCAACCTGCCCCACAAAGATACCCCAAACCCCAAAGGCCATAAAGGCGGGAGTGAGGTTGGGAATAAGGCTCAAAATTCCAAGTTTGATGTCTCGTAATGCCAATATCATTATAAGGGAAATAAGGATTAATGCAATGACGGAACCTTCCAGCATGGAGTTGATATTGCGTTTGGAAATATAGGAAAATATAATGGAAAGCCCTGAACCATAGGATACCATTTCCGGAGCATTCTGTTCAAGCCACTGTCGACCACGATGTTCCAGGTCGAGTATTTTGGCAGTTCCCAGGTTGGGAGTGGAAACCGTTAGCCGGGTGGCGGATTTGTCCACATTGATCCGGTTGTTAAGGTCAAGACCAAAGGGCAGGTTCATTTCATAGAGAAGCAGGTATTGAGCGGCCAGGTCGCGTTGTTCGGGGAGTTTGTACCAGGCGGGATCGTCACCATGCATGCTTTTGTTGAGCTGCTTCATAATGTCGGTAATACTATAGACATGCCTTACTTCAGGTTGCTCTCGAAGCCAGGTGGAAAAATCAGCAACTTTTTGAAGGTATTCCGGGTTGTTTATTCCCCCTTCTTCTCCCGCGTCAAGATCCCAGTCGATAATTTCCAGACCTGCAAGATGCTCTGCTGAAAAATCCGAGGCGATGCGAAAAGGATAGCTATGGTCAAAATATTTTATGAATTCATCGTTGAGGTATATTCTTGAAATACCGGCAGAGCTACCAGCGATCAACACAAGCATGGACCAGAAAATGGGGGTGCGATGTCGAATAATAAAGTTTGCAAGAAGTTCAAAAAAATTAATCTTTTCTATTGTCATTTGTTTTGCCTTCAGAGGAAGGACAGCACCAAGTGCAGGCATGAAAAAAACAGAATAAAAAAGGGCTGCCATTACGCCCATGGCAACAATGTTTCCAAGATCCCGAAAAGGCGGAGCGTCGGAGAAATTCATGGTTAGAAAACCGATGGCTGTACTGATGCTGGTGATCAGTACAGGTTTGAGGTTTATTCGTAAGGATTCCTCGATGGCATCATGCTTGGTTGTGCCATTTCGCATCTGGTGAAAAATTGAAACAAGGATGTGTATGGAATCTGCAACGGCAAGGGTCAGTATAATGACAGGTGCATTGGCGGAAGCTGGAGTAAGCACGATTCCCATCCAGCCGGCAAGGCCGAGACCCGTGATGGTGGACATGACAATAACCAGCAGGGTGGCAGCCGTTGCCATAATGGAGCGAAGGGAAAACATTACAAGCAGGAGGAGGAGGGCAAACATGGTCGGCACAAGGACACGCATATCCTTAACCGGAGCTTCGCCAAATGCTGTATCTATCATAACTCCACCGGTAAGATAGATATCAAGAAAGGGGTACTTCTCCTTCATGAGTCGGTCGAGCTCAAGGGCAGCTTCACTTACCTCTTCGATATTATAACTGCCGTCGTCCGGTTTGATGATGTTGACATTAATGGCAGTGACACTTCCTTTTGCATCAACGAGGCTGTTGAGAAGGATGGGCTGGGTAAGTGCAATACTCTTGATTTTATCGATTTCATCATCGCCTAGAGTTTCTGCATTGCGGATAAGATCTGCAACGACGAGATCATCGTCAAATGCTTGGGTGTGCTGGTAGTTGCTTAAGGAATCAACACGACTGGAGTAGGGGATTTTCCAGGCCTCACCGGTGAGAAACTCGATGGCTTCCAGGTTTTTCCTGTCAAACAGATTTCCTGATTTAGGCGCAAGAATGTACAGAACATTCTCAACCTTGGTATAGGTGCGTTCAAGTTTCTCAAGGGCCTGAAGCTGAGGGTTCTCTTTTGAAAAAAACATCCTGGAATCATTTGAAAAGGTGAGAGAGCTCATGCCGCTTGCAGAGATGATGGCAAGGCCAAGCAGTACAAAAATGAATATCCAGCGGTATTTTACCACCAGCTTCCCTATGCGTTTTTCAAGTTCCTGCATGATATACCCTGATAGTTTAATGAGAGAATCCGGTGGATTGAAAAGACAATGTGTGTTTCCTTTAAGAGGCTTGGAATTAGGTCAAACGGAAAATAGATATAGTATATGATAGCGCAAATAATACAATTCTCACAGCAATGATTGAACAGATGAGCATAAAAAAGGCGAAGGGGAGATTCGAGGGCAACTGCTTACAGGGCAGCATCTTTCCTGGTTATTGCGCAATCCAATGTGATTGCAGAATGATTTTGTGCCCTGTAAGCGGTATCATATGGGTGGACGAATGGAATTCGCCCACCCCCACGTGATAATTAGTGCCTTACTCTTGAACTTCTGTCATAAAAAAAACAAGAAAATTCAATAGCGTATCTTTTTGATATTCGGACAGATTTTTTAAATTGAGAATTAAGGTACTATTGATTTAATAGAGGCTGTAAAAACTGCCCCGCTGCCACCTTGCGGTTATATAAAAGACAAGTACCGTAATTCTCCATTCTCCATTCTCAATTTGCCGAATGCATTAGGATTATGCGGTTTGCTTCTTGCCGAAGAAGGTTTGTAGCCAAATACCACTCAACAGGTAGGAGTAGAGCCATGTACCAAAAATTATGAGAATAAAGGCCTTTACAATATCCATGGACGTTCCTGTGAGGGAAAATCCCGGAACAAAGCCAAAGAGAAAAGGACCAAGGTAGAGGAATTTTGCAAATTTAAACGCAGATAAAGCGGTCTTCCACATATTTGCTTTGGCAATAGTAGCTCCTGCAAAGGCGGCAATACAAACAGGTGGCGTAATATTTGAATCCTGTGACAACCAGTAAACAATCATATGGGCGGCAAGAACATTGACACCGAGATGGGTGAGTGCCGGGACGGCAACAACTGCGGTAATAAGATAGGCTGCAGTGACAGGAACCCCCATTCCAAGGACAAGAGATGCCAAGGCGATAAGGAGGATGGTAAGAACAAGTGATCCACCTGCAAGTTCAATAACGATATCGGCAAATGTCAAAACCAGGCCGCTGAAGGTGAGTACCCCGATAATAATACCAATTACGCCAACAGTTGCTCCAATCTTTAAGCTTGCTTCTGCTCCGTTGCGCGATGCTTCGAGGAACTCTTTGGGCCCGATACGGGTCTCTTTGCGAAACCAGGAAATAATAATACAGGAAACAAGTCCAAGAATAGCGGAATATCCAGGGGAGTACCCAAGGAGCATGAAGATGGTGATAACAATGAGGGGTATGGTGTAGTACCATTCTGACTTGAAAATTGTCCATGCGCTATGTTCAGATTTTTCACCCAGAATATTGTTTTTCTTGGCCTCGTAATGGACCATTACAAAAACAGAAAAAAAATACATAATAGCAGGAAACAGTGCCACCAGCATAATGCGTGAATAGGGGAGGCCGGTAAGTTCCGCCATGATAAAGCCACCAGCTCCCATGATGGGTGGCATGAACATTCCGCCAATGGATGCGGCAGGTTCTATGCCACCTGCAATATGTGGTTTGAATCCTGCTTTTTTCATCATCGGGATGGTAAATGCTCCTGTGGAAACCGTATTGGCAATGGCACTGCCTGAAATGGAACCAAAGAGTCCGGATGCGATAACAGCAACCTTTGCCGGTCCACCAATTTTGTGACCAACGGCGGCGAGCGGAAAGTCGATGAAGAATTTCTGGGCACCACATTTTTCGAGAAAGGAGCCAAAGAGAACAAAGAGGAGAATGTAAGTAGCAAGGACATTTGCCATAATCCCGAATATCCCGTCACTTTTGTAGAAAATCGATGTGCACAAAGCGGGAAAGGTGTCTCCTGCATGGGAGATGAGATCGGGCATGGAATCGCCGTAGACGCCATAGCCAAGCATGAGAACGCCGATCACTACAAAAATATTGCCAACAACACGTCTGGCAAGTTCGATGCCCAGTAAAACACCTACTACGGCAATGGTCATGTCGAGCGGTGTCTCGGCACCGGTTCGGTAGTTTATAACTTCAAAATTGAAAATCCAGTAGCTGATGCTGCTGATGGAGAGCAAAATCAGGACATAGTCGATAACTCGTCCGATGGTGGACTTCGATTTGTACAGAAGGAAGACAAGTACGTAAGTAATAATCACGTATATTCCACGATGATACTGAGTTGCAGCAGGAGAAATAACAGCAGCATAGGAATAAAATAAAAGGAGACCCACTGCACAGATATCAAAGAGTATTTGTTCAAATCTATTCAATTTATCATACACGAATGAGTCCTCGTTTTGAGTGTTGTGCGGGCTGAAGACAAAGAGGAAAAATATTGAGTCCCTTGATTGTCCTCAGCCTGAAAAACTCAGTTTTTTTACAAAAGACCTTTCTCTTTCCAGAATTTAATCGCACCAGGATGCATGGGTGTAACAATTCCGTTTACACCAGTCTTAAGAGACATCTCTTTGAAGGTTTTTTTCTGGCCAACCATGTGGGCAAGACCCTCATCTGTGTAGATAACTGAAAGAAGTTTGTAAACGATATCGTCCGGGACGTCTTTGTTAGCCACCCACAGAGCAGAGTCTTGAAAGGAAGGGGTATCAGCATCAACACCTTTATAGGTGCCGGCAGGAACAGTGAGTTTTGAAAAGTAGGGATATTTTTCAAAAAAACCGGAGGCTTTGGCGTCGGCTTCAAGGTCTATCAGTGCAATGTCGTTGGTTTGGGCTGCCATGATCACAGCTCCGGATGGAAATGCTGTGAAAAGCCAGAATGCATCAAGTTGTTTGTTGCCAAATGCTGCGGCTGCATCATTGTATCCCATTGCATTACGCTCGATTTTGTCCCAAACTCCCATGTGTGTAAAAAAGAGTTCGCAGTTTGCAAAGGCACCGGAGCCGGCATTGCCCACACCAACTTTTTTCCCGGCAAGATCACTAACCGATTGAATACCGGAGTCTGCACGGACAACGAGCTGAGCAGGAGCACCATACAGATAGGCAACAGCCAGGACGTTTGTATATTTTTTGGGATCGTTTTTCATCATGCCATTGGCACCGAGATAAACGTGTCCGGAATAAACCGTTGCAAAGTCAGACTTCCCCGAGTTGACCTTACGAAGGTTTTCAACAGAACCGGCAGAAGATTGGGCTTTCACCGTGAAGTCCGCCATCTCTTTTACCGGCTTGTATACCTGGATAGCATTGGCAACAACCTGGAAGGTACCACCTGCAGGGCCACCGCCAAAAACAATACGTTCTTTTTTCGCGTGAGAGTCGGAAGCTGTGGTAATGGTCATGATCATGCTGAGACCGATCATCGACATTACAGCAAAGAATTTGTTCATGTTCTTTCCTCCATGGAATAAGTAAAGAGACAGGGAGCCTGCCCCTGTTAAAAAAAAAGCAGGAATTCTGCTTTATGTTCAATGTAGTACGCAGCAGGTGTTAAAATGGTATGTTGCCGTTGAAGGCAGTTTCGTAAATCCCGATGACATCTTCAAGTGATGGCTTCCGTGGGTTGTTCTCAACAGGGCGTGTTACGGTGAGAGCAATTTCAGCCATTTCCGGGATTGATTTAAAAGGAATCTTGAGATCCTTTAGTGTTGCGGGAATGCCAACGTCGTTGTTTAAGTCAAAGAGGGCATCCACACAAAGACCAGCGGATTCGCGGGGGGTGAGTTCGTCGGTATTCTGCCCCAGAATTTCAGCAAGGATTGCGAATTTTTCCATGTCTCCAATGAGATTATATTCCACAACATAGGGAAGGAGCACAGCGTTGGCAAGACCGTGGGGGATGCCGAACATGCCGCCCATGGGGTAAGCCATGGCATGAACCAGGCCAACTCCGGCTGTGGCCAGTGCTTTTCCGCCGAGTAGGGAGCCCATTAACATGGCTGAACGGGCCTGGAGATTGTCCCCATTGGCATAGGCAGCAGGAAGATTGTCGGCAATCAGGCTGATCGCCTCCAGCGAGTACATCTCTGAGATTACATGTGCCTGTGTGGATGTGTAGGCTTCAAGGGCGTGGGTGAGTGCATCAATACCGGTAAAGGCCGTTACGTGTGGCGGTAGGCTGATGGTGAGTTCCGGGTCAAGGATGGCAGCGTCCGGATACAGTTGGTCGCCATTCATTCCTCCCTTGGCACCGGTTTTTTCATTGATGAATACTGCTGTAAATGTTACTTCGGCACCGGTTCCTGACGATGTGGGGATCATTATTTTAGGGACACCTGGTTTTTTGATGAGCCCCAGTCCCAGATAATCAACAGCCTTGCCACCGTTTGTCAGCAGGATAGCAATGGCCTTGGCAACATCCATGGCTGAGCCGCCACCCGCACCAACAACGCAGTCACATTGGGATTTTTTGGCTATTTTTGTCCCTCTGTCGGCAAGCTTTAGTCCGGGCTCAGGGTCAATTTTGTCATAGACGGTGAAGGGAATTTTTGCTTTTTTGAGGGGGGCTGTGATGGGATCAATAAGGCCTGCTTGAACAAGGCCCGGGTCAATAACCAATAGGACATTACTGCCGTTAAGGCTTTTTACAGTATCAGCAAGGTTTGCGATGGAGCCGGAGCCGAACTGGATTTGGGTGGGCTGTGTGACTGTGAAAGATTGAGAAGTATTCATGAAAAGTATTTCCTTTAAAATATGAATGAAGCTAATGGCTACTGTTAGCTGAAAGTAGAAACATGACCAATGTACTATATATCAAGTCAGCTGCAAATTTAAACAAAATACTGAGACAGAATCAATAAAAGTGAAGGGTAGCTTTGGTTTTATTGATACTTGCGTCGGTGTTGCCGTGGAAAAATGCAATACCACGTGGGTTGTCCCATAAATGCTGCAATTAGAGGAATGAATGAAACACAAAACAAAAAAGATAATTTTAGCAAACCCCAGAGGCTTTTGCGCCGGTGTTGAGCGGGCAATTTCAACTGTCAAGCTTGCTGTGAAACAGTATGGCCCTCCAATTTTTGTACTCCATGAAATTGTCCACAACAGGCATGTGGTGGGGGAACTTGAACAGTTGGGGGTGGTGTTTGTGGGGGATCTGGTTGATGTACCCAGAAATGCAATCTGTATATTCAGTGCTCATGGTGTTCCTGTTTCCACCGAGATGCGTGCCTTAACTCTTGGCTTACGCACTATTGATGGCACCTGTCCTCTGGTGGCTTCTGTTCATAACATGGTGGAGAAATATCATGCTGAAGGCTATGACATCCTTATTATAGGGCACCATGGACACCCTGAAGTAGAAGGGACGGCTGGGCGGGTTAGTGGGAAAGTACACATTGTCGCAACGGAGGAAGAGGCAGAGGGACTTCATGTCGAGGATGCAGCCCGGGTCGCGTATGTGACTCAGACAACACTGAGCCAGGACGATATACAAGGCATACGTGATATCCTGCAACAGCGTTTTCCCGGTATCAGAGGGCCGAAGTCGAATATCTGTTACGCCACCTTGAATCGTCAACGAGCCGTGAAAGAACTCGGTGAACAGTGTGATATATTGTTCGTTGTCGGGTCCAAAAACAGCTCAAACTCCAACAGACTTCGTGAAGCAGGGGAACGGGCAGGGATGAAGGGGTATTTGATTGACGATGAACACGATATTGAACCTGCATGGCTGGTGGGAGTGTCCACGATTTGTATAACAGCCGGAGCATCAGCTCCAGAGCGATTGGTGCAAAGGGCCATTGTATTCCTGCAGGGGCAGGGGTTTAGTGAGTTTGAAGAGATAAGTGGCAAAGAGGAGCGTGTTTCCTTCAAACCGGCTGTTCTTGAGAAAAAGTAACTGCTTGCAGGACACCGCATTTTTCTGCGGTCACGCTGGCTTAGGTATCACGTATACGCTGCGGCACCCTGCAAGCAGTTACACAATCGGTGGTTTGTGAAAGTAAGTCGCTTACCCCCGTGAGCAGCTACGAGAAAAACAGATGACGGGGGAGCAGGAGGAGGGCGGAACATATGTGTGTATGCAAAGTGGCACGTATTGACGTGCCACTTCATCACGGTTCAAGCCAGGGCATCTTTTATTCTCTGCATGGCTTTTTTAACATTTTCATAGGAATTGAAGGCAGATAACCTGATATAGCCCTCGCCACATTTTCCAAATCCGGCACCGGGTGTACACACAACGCCCGCCTTATTGAGTAGCATATCAAAGAATTCCCAGGAATCGCGATTCCCCTCAATCCAGATATATGGCGAGTTGTCCCCACCAACAAAATTGTAGCCCAGGTTCTTGATTTCCCGGGCAATAAGATCAGCATTTTCTAAATATCCGGCCACAAGATTCTGCGCTTGTTCCCGACCGGCTTCGCTGTAAACGGCCTCTGCGGCTCGCTGTACAGGATAAGAAACGCCATTGAATTTAGTGCAGTGCCTTCGATTCCAAAGTTGGTGTATAAACTGTTTGCCTCCCTTTGAATCAAATGCAGCGCATTCTTTTGGCACCACAGTGTAAGCACAGCGGGTGCCGGTGAATCCTGCGCTTTTTGAGAAAGAGCGAAATTCGATGGCAACTTCTTTGGCCCCTTCCACTTCGTAGATGGATTTTGGCAGAGATTCATCACGAATAAAGGCTTCGTATGCGGCATCAAAGAGAATCAGTGCCTGGTTTTCCTTTGCATAGTCAACCCATGTTTTTAACTCTTCCTTAGTAATGGTGGAGCCTGTGGGGTTATTGGGGAAGCAGAGATAAATGAGATCCGGTTTCTCTGCTGGCAGGCTCGGAACATAGTTGTTTTCTTTTGTCGAGTCGAGATAGATGATTCCCTTGTACCGGCCATCTTCAAACTCTTCTGTTCGTCCAGCCATTACATTCGTATCGAGATAAACGGGGTAGACAGGATCAGGGAGTGCAATTTTGGCGTCAATCGTGAAAAGTTCCTGTATGTTTCCGGTGTCACATTTGGCGCCATCGCTTACAAATATTTCATCGGCAGAAATATCAGCACCGCGCGCCTGGAAGTCATTCTTAGCGATGGCCTCACGCAGAAAATCATAACCCTGTTCCGGACCGTACCCACGGAACCCACTGTCTGTAGCCATCTCGTTTATGGCTGCATGAAAGGCAGTAGTACACGCTTCTGGGAGTGCCCGTGTTACATCACCTATGCCGAGTCGGATGATTTCTTTGTCGGGGTTGGCCTGCTGAAACTCACCCACTTTCTTCGCAATATCTGAAAAGAGATAGGAGGCCTGGAGCTTCAGGTAATGTTCATTGATTTTGATCATGGGATAATTACCTCATATTTGATAGTATGGAAGGTGTCTTGCAAAAAAACAATAATGTTTGTGGAAACTATACTGGAAAACAATGGCTGTCAACGCCAACTGAATTGAACAGGTGAAAAAGGATTGATTCATGACTGATAAAAAACATACAAGCATTCATCGGAAAGAGTATCAGGTTCCCGTTTTTCTGATAGAAGAGGTGTCCCTTGATTTTAGACTGCATGATTCTGAATGCCTTGTCCATGCAAAAACAGTTTTTAAGAGGAACCGGGAGTCTCAGGAGCAGGGAGGCACATTATATCTCAATGGCCGGGATCTCGAGTTGTTACACATTGCAGTGGATGGTGTGGAGTTATCGGATGACAGATTTCAGCAGACAGACGATGGGCTGGTTTTGGATGATATGCCGGATTCCTTTCTGCTTGAAATACGTACACGGATTTTCCCGGATAAAAACACAGCTCTTGAAGGGTTATACCGCTCCAGCGGGAAGTTTTGTACCCAGTGTGAAGCCGAGGGATTTCGAAAGATAACGTATTATCTGGATCGACCCGATGTCATGGCACGATTTACCACTCGTATTGAAGCAGATAAAGCAGGATATCCAGTATTGCTTTCAAATGGAAACCTGGTGGATAAGGGGGAGATGGATGGGGGACGACATTTTGTTGTGTGGGAAGATCCTTTCCCCAAACCCTGTTATCTGTTTGCCCTGGTCGCGGGGGATCTTGTATCCATAACCGACTCTTTTGTGACCATGTCCGGCCGCCAGGTCGCTTTGAAAATATTTGTGGAATCTGGAAACATTGGTAAATGTTCACACGCCATGCTTTCTCTGAAAAAAAGTATGCAATGGGATGAGGAAAAGTTTGGGCTTGAGTACGATCTTAATACGTATATGATCGTCGCAGTAGACGACTTCAATATGGGTGCCATGGAAAACAAGGGACTCAATATCTTCAATTCAAAATATGTACTTGCCAGCAGGGAGACCGCAACAGATCAGGATTATATAGGTGTCGAAGGCGTTATTGCCCATGAGTATTTTCACAACTGGACGGGGAACCGGGTAACTTGCCGAGACTGGTTTCAGCTGAGCTTGAAGGAAGGTTTGACAGTATTTCGTGATCAGGAATTTTCATCGGATATGAATTCTCGTGCCGTACAGCGTATAGATGATGTGCGGGTACTGAGGAATTTTCAGTTTCGTGAGGATGCCGGGCCAATGGCACACCCTGTTCGTCCTGATTCCTACGTGGAAATTAACAATTTTTATACGGTGACGGTATACAACAAAGGGGCAGAGCTCATTCGGATGATGCACACTTTACTGGGTGCTGAAAATTTCCGGAGGGGGATGGATCTTTATTTCCAGCGCCATGACGGGCAGGCTGTCACCTGCGATGATTTTGTTGCTGCCATGGCCTCAGCCTCCGGAGCTGATCTTGGGCAGTTCAAGTTGTGGTACAGTCAATCCGGCACGCCGGAGTTATCTGTTGAGGAGGACTGGGATGCAGCTTCCGGGGAGTATTCTTTGACACTTTCTCAACATTGTCCGTCCACGCCGGGACAGCCGCAGGCAGAAAAGAAGCCATTTCATATCCCCCTCTGCTTCGCTCTGCTCGATTCGTCGGGTAATGATGTGGAAACAGGTAAAGAAGGAGTATTACATCTGCGTGATGAGAGTGAGTGTTACTCTTTTAAAAACGTATCGGAAAGGCCGGTTTTGTCTCTCTTGCGTGGATTTTCAGCTCCTGTAAAGGTTCTGCCCTGGCAGGATAGAGAACAACTCGCCTTTCTTATGGCCAATGACGCGGATTCTTTTAATCGCTGGGACGCTGCCTTTCGTTTAAGTGAAGCAGTTATTCTTGAAATTACCTCAGTCTTGCAGCAGGGAGAAGAGCCGGTTCTTGATCCCATTTTTATACAGGCCGTTCAAAAGGTTTTACGTTCAAAGGATCAAAAGGATGATAGATCCCTTCTTGCAATGGCCTTGAGCCTGCCTGAAGAAAATTATCTTGCTCAACAAATGACAGTAATTGATCCCGCTGCTCTGCATGCCGGCAGGGAGTTTGTCAGAGAAGAATTGTGCAACTCATTGAAGGAAGAGTACCGGCGGGTCTGGAAAGAGAATACAGAACAGGGAGAATATAGAATAGACCCCAATGCAATGGGGAGGAGGAGGTTGAAGAATGTTTGTTTGAGCTTTCTTTTTGCCGGAAAATCACCAGCTCAGTCAGATGTAAGCCAAGCCCTGGAACAGTATTATGAGGGACGCAATATGACCGATACCATCGCGGTGCTTGCAGTGCTCAGCAGTTGCGATATCCCCGAGCGCCAGGAGTTATTAGACCATTTTTATAAAAAATGGCAAAATGATACACTGGTTATGGATAAGTGGCTTATGCTGCAGGCAACTTCGAGTTTGCCGGAAACCCTTGCGTCGGTGAAAGAGTTGATGAACCATCCGGCATTTTCCATCGCAAATCCCAATAAAGTTCGCTCATTGATAGGGGCATTTGGGGCCAACCATGTGCGGTTCCATTGTGCAACGGGGGCCGGTTATGTATTTCTGGCAGATCAAATACTTGATCTTGATTCCAGGAATCCTCAAATTGCCTCTCGCTTAACCACGCCATTTTCCTCCTGGAAGCAATATGATGGCATGCGGCAAGAGCTAATGAAGAAGCAGTTGCTGAGGATTGCAGATAAAAAAGGCTTGTCGGGAGGTGTTTTTGAGATGGTGCAAAGAAGCCTTGAGGCTTAATCGCGCCTGTGACAGAAGAGGCATCGGTTGGTGTTTGGGGTGCTGTCTTTGTGGATGTCATATAATTCTTCAGGAGTATGACATTCCACACACAGCTTGCCTGCTGTCCTTTTCTTCATGGCGAAGAAGCGATTATGGTCTTCGTCGTGGGGGAGTGAAGGCGTGGTTATGTCCGGAGCTTTCGATAAAAAGAAGAGGATTGCGATCAGCGAAAAAATGAAGGCGATATTGATTAAGAGTACTTTTTTCTTTGTTCTGTTTGTCATCATATGATCGGCGGTAAAGTTTATATTGCCATCTCAAGTTTGCTGAATGGGATGGCCCCTGAACGGAGTCCCAGCACCGCAAGTTCAGCAAGGACGCTGTTAAGAATAGCACTTTTGTTGCTGATTGTTAGTATTTTACGGTGTTGATTATGTTTGTGGATCAAAATATCCATGATGCCTGTGTCGTGCGTTGGGTTTGCTATGGTATGAGCCACCTGTTCACCGGATACGATTGCAGGGTAGATGCCTTCCCCGGTGAGCCCGGAGGCCAGACCTGCTGCGTCGCCCACTAAAAATATATGGTTAAATTTCCAGCCCTGATAATCAAAGTTAATGAGCCCGGCTTTTGCTGGATGTGGGTTTAAATCATGGCCCAGGGTGTGAGCCCAGTCGATGAGGTTTTCTTTGAGTTTTCCAGAGCTCATTGTTTTTTTATCTGCGTATGCTCCGATGGAAAGGGTTTTGGTGTGAGGGAAAATCCAGGCATAGCCATTCCCGAACAATCTGTTATTGAGATGCCATTCCATCTTTGTTGAGTTCCCGGGGATCTGGTAGTTTATCCCAACACCACAGCACGTATTTCGCAGTCCTAAAAATCGCCGAACAGTTGAGTTGGAACCATCTGCTCCCACGAGATTTTCAAATCTGATGGTCTCTTCTGTCTTATTTTCCCTGTCAATAAAATGGACGCTTTGTTTTTTGACTGTTCGAACAAAAACATTACTACGGAGTTTTGCACCTGCCTTCAGTGCAAGACTTTTCATATGAGCGCCGAGTTTCTCACGATTGACGGTGGCGATGATCGGAGTTTTTTCCTGAATGCATATATTCTGGAGAGGGGTTTGAATGTATTGTTTGGGAAAGGACTGCTCGGCAAGAGTTGCGGGCACCCGGCGAATCAACCCACTCCAGGTTATGCCACCTGCACACACTTTGGAACCAATGGTTCTGTTCCGCTCAAGAATAAGAGTGTCTACTCCGTGGTCGGCGAGTGTTTTGGCACAGGCAAGACCGCCGGGGCCTGCACCAACAATGAGAGTGTTGACGTACATGTGTGTTTTTAGAAATTATCCGGAAATATTTGCATGGCAGGAAGGAAGCTAGCTCAAAAATGAGGCTCTTACAAACTCTCTGTTCATCCGTGCAATATTGCGTATTGATATACCCTTGGGGCAGACAGCCTCACATTCCCGCTCGTTGGTGCAGTTCCCGAAACCTTCTTTATCCATGGTGGTTACCATGGCCATGGCTCGTTTATGGCGTTCAGGATGTCCCTGGGGTAGGAGGCTCAGTTGAGAAATTTTTGCTCCTGTAAAAAGCATGGCAGAGCCGTTTGGACAACTTGCAACACAGGCGCCGCAGCCGATACAGGATGCTGCATCCATGGCCAGTTCTGCAACCGGTGCCGGGATGGGGATGGCATTGGCATCCGGTGTGCCACCTGTGTTTACAGAAACGTAGCCTCCAGCCTGTATGATTCTGTCGAGTGCGCTGCGGTCAATAACCAGATCTTTACGAATTGGGAAGGCGCGGGAGCGAAATGGCTCAATAACCAAAGTGTCTCCATCGTTAAAATGACGCATATGGAGCTGGCAGAGTGTGGTCTCCGGCTCAGGGCCATGCGCAATGCCGTTGATTACAACACCACACATCCCACAGATACCTTCGCGACAGTCATGGTCAAAGGCCACCGGATCTTTCCCCTCACGGGTGAGTTGCTCATTCAGGACATCGAGCATTTCCAGGAATGACATATCCGTAGAGATATTTATAAGCGTGTAGGTTTCAAAATCCCCCTTGTCCCTGGAGTCTTTCTGTCGCCAGATTTCAAGGCTTAAACTAATGCTTGTTGTGGTCATGATAGCTCTGTCTCTTGGTTATTTATAACTTCGTTGGCTGGGAGTTACATTTTCAAAAAGTAACTGTTCTTTGTGGAGTGTTGGTGCGCTTTGTCCCCCCTGGTATTCCCAGACGGAAACATGGCTGTATCCGGCATCGTCGCGCAGGGCTTCATGGTCTTCCGTCTGACTTTCTTCGCGAAGGTGGCAGCCGCATGACTCTTTTCTTTCCAGTGCATCCAAGATCATTATTTCTGCAAATTCAAGAAAATCAGCAAGCCGCCCTGCACGTTCGAGGGACTGGTTGAGCTCTGTACCTGTGCCGGGGATGAAGACATTGTTCCAGAATTTTTCCTGTATAGCCGGGAGTTCTGCCAATGCTTTTTCCAATCCTTCTTTATTTCTGGCCATACCGCAATGATCCCAGAGGAGAAGGCCAAGTTCCTTGTGGATCTCGTCAACGGTTACTTTACCCTCGGGGCTGCCATCACAACAACGGAGAAGCCTGGCGATGCGTTCCTGAACCTGAAGCTCTGAATCGGTGAACTCCCTGCTGTCCGTGTTGACGGGATCTAAACTTCCCGAGCCAAGATAATGGGCAATGGAGGTTCCGATAATGAAATACCCGTCTGCCAGTCCCTGCATCAGGGCGCTTGCACCAAGGCGGTTTGCACCGTGATCTGAAAAGTTACATTCTCCGATGGCGAATAAACCCGGGATTGTAGTCATGAGATTGTAGTCAACCCAAAGCCCGCCCATGGTGTAATGAACAGCGGGATAGATCAACATTGGTTCATGGAGGGGATTCGAGTCTGTAATTTTCTCATACATCTGGAAAAGATTCCCATACTTCTTCAGGATAGTGGTTTCACCATCTCGTTTGATGGCATCTGCAAAATCAAGATAAACTGCAAGATTGGTGGTTCCCACCCCCTTTCCCTCATCGCACTGTTCTTTGGCATTGCGGGAAGCGACATCACGCGGGACAAGATTGCCGAAACTCGGGTATTTGCTCTCCAGATAATAATCTCGTTCATCTTCAGGGATGGAACCTGCTCTTCTTGTGTCTCCTGGCTGTTTTGGAACCCAGACTCTGCCATCGTTGCGAAGGCTCTCGCTCATAAGGGTGAGTTTTGATTGAAAACTTCCGTGCACGGGGATGCAGGTGGGGTGAATTTGCACAAAACATGGGTTGGCAAATCCGGCTCCCTTTTTATGTGCCCTCCAGATTGCTGTGACATTGGATGCCATTGCATTTGTGGAGAGGAAGTAAGCATTGCCATATCCACCTGTGGCCAGGATCACAGCGTCGGCAGAATAGCGTTCAAGTTCTCCGGTGATGATATCCCTGGTGATAATACCCCTTGCTTTTCCATCGACCAGTACCAGTTCCATCATCTCCTTACGGGGATACATGCTGACTTTTCCGGAATGGATCTGACGCGAGAGGGTAGAGTAGGCACCGAGTAAAAGCTGCTGGCCAGTCTGCCCGCGTGCATAAAAGGTTCTTGAAACCTGTGCACCTCCAAAGGAGCGGTTGGCAAGGGTTCCGCCGTATTCCCGGGCAAAGGGAACACCTTGCGCAACACACTGATCGATAATGGCGTTACTTACCTGGGCTAGTCGGTAGACGTTTGCCTCGCGGGATCTGAAATCTCCCCCCTTGATGGTGTCATAGAAGAGACGCTGAATGGAATCGCCATCATTTTGATAATTTTTGGCAGCATTTATGCCACCTTGAGCCGAAATGGAATGGGCACGTCTGGGGCTGTCCTGGATACAGAATGTCTGGACCTCATACCCCTGCTCTGCAAGAGTTGCGGCGGCTGAAGCTCCGGCAAGGCCGGTTCCCACAACAATAACAGAATATTTACGGCGGTTCGCAGGGTTGACGAGTTTTGAGGCAAAGCGATGAGTATCCCATTTCTCGGCCAGAGGGCCTTCGGGGACATTGGAGTTAAGTTCCATATTGATACCTTTACGTTTCCTGTTTAAATGACAAAGAGAAGAGGGATGGCACTGAACAGAAGGAGAAAAAAGACAGGAATAGCATATGTTAGATTCCGTATCAGTGGGTTGTATTTGGGGTGGTTTATGCCAAATGTCTGCAACATTGACCAGAAACCGTGGCTCAAGTGAATGGCCAGAATGAGAAAGGATACGATGTAGAAGATGATAGTGCCTGGAGAACTGAACAGAGAGGAAATGGTGAGTCCAATGGTTCCGTGATCGCCAAAGGATACAGCATCGGTGTGTGCCAGGATAAAAAACATGATAAAAAGGCCGCTGTAAATCATGGTTCTTGACGCCAGTGAATTTTTGACAGCCCTTTTTTGTACCTTATACCCGGAACTTCGCGCACTGCGATTCTGGAAAAAAAGCAGTACCCCAGTGACAATATGAATAACGAAGACTGAAAAAAGGATCTTACTGAGAATCGCAATAATAAGGGGGTGACCATGCAGTTGGTCTGAGTAGGCCTGGAAAAGAGAGACGGAGTTAAATAGAGTTGCATTTCCGGCTGCGTGGCTGCAAAGGAAAAGCAGCAGGAAACATCCGCTACAGGCCATGATCCATTTTTTTCCAATGGATGACTTCACAAAATGAATAAAGAACATAATAGTAACCCATGTAAGTTTGTAATTCATCAGGACGCTCTATGAGAGTCTGTTGCTAATGTCACTGATAATAAAACAAGTGAACAAAAATGAATAGCAGAGATTATGAGTTGTACGATAATTTTTCCAATGCTATGGTTTCCGGGGCTGAGAAGCTTTTATTTGAGGAATAATACAGGAGATTAAACATAAAATGAAATTCAAAGGTATGATATTTGACCTTGACGGGACATTGTTGGATACGCTTGAGGATCTGGCCACAGCCGCCAATGCAACCCTGGAACAGTACGGGTTTTCAACTCATCCCGTCGATTCCTATCGCTATTTTGTCGGTGATGGCCTGAAAAATCTGATACAGCGAATTCTTCCGGAGGAGGCGGTCAGCGAGGAACAGCTTTCTCAGTGTATTGAAACCTTCAACAACATATATGGCAAAACATGGAAGGTGCGAACTGCTCCCTATGAAGGGATTGTTGAAATGTTGGATTCCCTGGCAGCGGCTGGATTACAGCTGGCAATTCTTTCCAATAAACCGCATGAATTTACAAAAATTTGTGTAAAGGAGTTCTTCTCTGACTGCCCATTTGTCTGTGTTTACGGGCAGCGGGAAGGTGTTCCCAAAAAACCAGATCCTGCAGGTGCTCTGGAAATTGCAGGGGAAATGGGTCTGGATGTGAGTGAAATTTTATATGTTGGGGATACAGCAACAGATATGAAGACAGGAAACAGTGCAGGAATGAAAAGCATCGGTGTGGAATGGGGATTTCGGGATCGTGCGGAGCTTCAAAATCATAATGCCTGGAAAGTTGTTTCAACCCCGGCGGAGGTAGTGTCCCATGCCCTTTGATCCTTCAAGTATAACTCCGGTATTGCACTATGCCGCCCCTCCTTTGCTGGGTGCCTTTATAGGGTACCTGACGAATAAGGTAGCTATTAAGATGTTGTTTCGGCCGCTGACCGCCAAACATATTTTCGGGATTCGTATTCCCATGACCCCAGGAGTGATTCCATCCAAGCGCGGGGCTCTAGCGGTAAATATAGGTGAAATGGTGGGTAGCCATTTGCTGACCAGTACCGAAATCAGCAAGGCTCTGGAAAAGGAAGGTTTTCAAAAAACCCTTTATGAGCTCATCGAAAACAGGGGAGAGCTTCTGTTCAATAAAGATCATCCTTCCCTGGGTGAGATTGTACCGGAGAAATATCAAAGCTATTATCAACTTGGTGTTCATGCTGTGACCAGGCAGTCACAAAAAGCCATTCATTCATTTCTTGGCTCGGAATCTTTTGTGGAAATCCTTGAGAGATCCATAGATGAACAGTTTGATCGCTTACTTGCCACAGATCTTCAGGTATTTGTACCGGGTGCCGACCGGGAAACCGCATATGGATTTCTTGAGAAAAGTCTGGGGCGAATGCTTGCAAGTCCAGCCATGGAAGAGTGGGTTGAAGGCTTTGTTCAGCAAAAGGTGTATGCGGCATTACAACAGGAAAAAAGTTTAAGTGATATTTTGCCTGGCTCCATGCAGAAGTTGATTGTTACTTCCATCGAAAGCCAGACTCCGCAACTGCTGAGGAAGCTGGCAGAAATTATTTCAGAACCTGAAATCAGAGACCGTATTGTGTCTGGCGTTCGTGCGGGAGTGGATTCCTTTGTCGCGGGTATGGGCCCCATGGCATCTCTGGCAAAAGGTTTTCTGACCCCGGAGGTGGTTGAAACCAAGGTCAGGGAGTATTTGGAGGAAAAAGAAGAAGATATTGTTCTTTGGCTTCAAAATGAGGACGTACAAATACGAGTGGCTAAGGCTCTTCGTGAACGGAGTGAAGATATGCTTGGTACTCCGTTGGTAGATATGGTCGGGACCGAACATGACGAACTGGTGGAATCTTTTTGTGCCAACTTGAGCCAGCAGTTGGCCTCCCTCCTCAGGGAGCCTGAAAGTAGTAGTGCCTTTGCCTCCATGATTCGTGATAATGTGGAGACTCATATAGATGGAGGTAGACTTCCACTTGGAGAAATTTTATTCGATTTAGTGGGGGACGACGGACTTACGCGGGGACGGACATGGCTGAAACAGGAAGCTGTCAGTATTCTCAGCACTGAGAAAACCAAAAAAACTCTGGATTCAATGGTGGTAAGCCTCTTAAACGGACTGTTGAGCTGCCCTGTGGGGAAGATCTCCAGGATATTACCCCTGGAGGTCAGAGAGGGAATGTATACATCTCTTCAAGGTATGGCCTCGGGAATGCTTGCTGTTGAGGTTCCCGGCCTGGTTGATTCTTTAAATATTCAAAAGATTGTACAAGAAAAGGTGAACTCCCTTGATCTTATGCGCTTGGAGCGTCTTCTTCTGTCTATTATGGAAGAACAGTTTAAGTACATAAATCTTTTTGGTGCATTACTCGGATTTTTGATTGGATGTTTGAATTTGTTTTTTGTGCAAGGTATGTGAAATGGTTGTAAGTGATACTTCTTGGCCACAATGATGTAAGCCCTCATAGGGAGCGCATCTTTGCCCGGCAGCGTTTGGTCTTAACTTGCAGGAGCGTAAAGGCTGTGACACCGTAAAAAAGTGTTAAAAGAGCAAGGTGTGTGAGTAATGCCTGTATCTGCTGGAGTTCGGCTCCCATTTGATTGAGAAGAATATAGGCTTTCATTGCCGGTATGGCAGGAATCATACTTGCTGCCATTACAATGGGTGATGGTATAGCACTCTCCGGCCAGATTATTCCGGAAGAGAAGATTATTGGAAGGGAACTGATGAGAGCTGTTGCGGTGGCAAGTTCCGGTCTTGGAAAGAGTGTACCCAGGCTGATACCAAGAAATATGGTGGAAAGCAGGAAGACAGTGGAAAGGAAAGCCAGCGCATTCATATCTGCCAGCCGGGCGATGTCATAAAACTGAAAAGCTACTCCAAAGTAATAGAGAGAAAGAAGCGCATAAATCACAAAAAAAAGAATGGCTCTAACTGTCAGCAAGTTGAATGGGGAGGTGTTCTGCCAATACATTTTCTCCCCATTGTTGACCATTTCATTTTGGGTAGCACCCAAAATTCCAGTACCCATGAGAAGTGTCTGATGGAGTATGAGCACGAAAATTGCTGGTATCACATAATTGACATAGCCGCCGGCCTCGTTAAACAACGCATGCATACCGATTGCAACAGCATGGTATTGTTTCTCTGCAAGTTCCATGGCCTGGCCGGACATAAGCAGACGAGTAACGGACACTTCTGCTGCCAGTGTTTTGCCGGCCATCATCATCCCTTCCAATACGGTTCCATACACCAAAAAATAGCTGGCATCTCCGGCGTAGGAGAGGGTCGGACTTTTCCCCTGGAGAAGATCCCGATAAAAATGTTCAGGGATTACCAGAATTCCGGCGAGTTTTTCCCTGACCATCAGTTCTTTAGCCTGGCTGAGAGAGTGGGACTGGCGGACGATCTCAACTTGTGGCGTGGCATCAACCATTCGGATAAGGCGGCGACTGAGCTGACTGCCATCAAGGTCTACAACAACAACTGATTGTTCTCTTGGAAGTTGTTTGGCGTAGGGAAGAGGGTAGAGAAAGCTGTAAAAAAGAACCCCGCCAAAGACGGTTAATAAAAGTGCGTGGTTTGTAAAAACAGCTCGCAATTCATTTGTTATCAGCTGTTGAATCTTCATCTGTTCTGTTGCTGTGAAGAGCGTGCCGTTTTTCTGGCAAGCATGAGAGCAATTATTCCAGGGACTATGAAAAAAGCCAGGTTACGCAGTTGTGGAAGGGAGAGTGGCAGGGGGGAACCATAATTCGTTTGTGCAATTTGTATATCAATATAATGACTGACAGGTAATAAACTGCGCCAGATTCTTGCCGGTAGGGTCATGTCGGTGGCCGGGAAAGTAACCCCCATGAAAGCAAGGCCGGGGGCTGAGTATGCAGCTGCCAGACCCAGGCTGCGAGCAGGATTTTTACTGAGAAAGAAGATAAGTGTCCCGGCTGCCTGACAGGCGCAAATAGTGGGGAACTGACAAAAAATGAGGTAACTGAGTTTGCCGTGTATGGGCCACCCCAGAAAAACAAACATACCCAACAGAAAACTAATACCCTGTAGCCAGAAGAGCAGGGTGTAAGGAGCCAGTTTATCCAATATCGCACGAACAGGGTGGGAACCCAGCCAGCTCGAAAGCCCCCCACGTCGCATTTCCGCTGCCAGACACAATACCGTGGTCATGACTATGAAAATCTGCCATGTTGCAGGTATGATGGCAGAAACAAGGAATTGGGCGTAGTTGGTGTTCAGGTTGAACAGTGGTGTAACCTGGCTGCCTATGGGGATTGCAGCAGCCATGGCCTGCCCGATAATGGGAGTGTGCGTGCTAAGGTTTTTCAGGGTCTCCACTTGTGCTACAGTGGTGCTATGAGCAGAAAGAATTGCAGATTTTACCAGTTTGGCAATCAGTAAAAACTGGTTGTTGTAGAACACCTCAACCTTGGGTGTTTGACCCAGTATCGTTTTCTTTTCCAGATCCACAGGCATAATAATGAGTGCATATATTTCCCCGCCACGCAGTGCTTTAGTTCCTTCCTGAGGGGAAGGATAACTTGTTTTTACGAGGAGAGTGGGGCTTGCATCGTAATTTGCTGCCATTTTTCTAGAGAGTTTACTCTGGTCAAGGTCAACGATTCCGATGTCCAGGTCTCTAGCCAGGCCTTGAGAAAAAATCAGGTAGATAACAAGAAAGCACAAAGGTGGCAGCCAACTGACAAGGGATAAAAGCCAGGGGTCGTGAAGAATGTGATGCCATTCAGAAGGCTGTTTGTTAGAGCGTTCTCCGGAAGGCATGTCAGTTCTGATCTGTAATGAGAACGCTCATTCCGACGCGAAGGTTCTCGATTTTATAAAGTGGACGAGCTTCGATCTCAAAGGTACGCATATCAAAACCCTGGCTGGTATTTGTGGCTCGCCAGGTCGCAAAGTCACCCATTACAGCCACATGGGTCACCTTAAAGGTGTGAAGTGATTGTCCGAGTGCTGGAATGCGAACTGTTAATTCACGACCTTTGTTATATCGGCTTAACATATCCTCCCGAATGTGAAATACTGCCCAGCTATCATTCATATCAATGATTGACACCACGGGGAAGCCCTGGGGGGCAAGTTCGCCACTTTGGAGGAGGATTTGGGACACTTCACCTTCATGCCAGCTTTTGATCCGGGTATCTTTTACATAAGATTCAACTTCAGCCACCGCCCCCGCAGCCATCCTGGCCTTTCCGGCAGCAGCTTTCCTGGTTCCTTCCCGTGCTCCCTCTTTGGTCATCTGGTAGATTTGGAACGCAGCATTTTCGGAGTATTGAGCGGCTTGTAGTTTTGTTTTTGTCTCGTCCAGTTTTTGTTCGGAGACGACACCACCAATATAGAGATTTTGAATGCGTTTGAATGTTTTATCAAGGAGATCCGCGGCTGCTTTTGCCTTCTGCCATTGATCGTGAGCTGCTGCTATCTCCTGGCTGCGGGCACCCTCAAGGGTTTGTTTGGCCAGGGCATCTGCTGCTTCCATACCGGCCTTTGCCTGAGCCAGCTTTGCTTCAATCTCCGGGCTGTAGAGGGTGAAGATAAGCTGTCCCTTTTTTACCATATCACCCTTTGCCACCATGATTGTATCGATTCTTCCCGGCACTTTGGAGGAGATGCTGTATTGTTGTGCATCTATCTGTCCCTGGATAACAGGGGGGGCAGGTTGGTAGGCAAGCCAGAAATTGTAAGAAAGCCAGGCAACAGCAGCTGCTGCAAAAAGTATGAGAACCAATGTTTTTACTAAACGCATGAGAGCATCCTTTGTGGAATAAGCAGAAAGCCAATATTTAAACTATTTTCCATTTGCTGGTAGCTATTCTTTTTTCTGATATGTGGGGAACTGATCAAGCTCGCCGCTGATTGCAAGAAGCCCGGCCAGTTTCGTTACGTAGGTATACGCAGCATGAGAGCGTTGGTTTTTGACGGCAGCCACATAGAGCCTGGCATCGATCACATCAAGGGATGTTGCCAGACCCTGGTCAAAGGCCCTTTCCCGTAGTTCCAGGGTTTTCTCAACGAGTTTGAGACTTGACTCAAGCCCATTGTATTCAGCGATGGCCTGGGTTGCCAGGCGATAGGTCCTTTCAACCAGCAACGAAAGATCCTGCTTTGCCTGCTTTCGTAGAGATTTAACTTTGTTTACCAGGCTTTGGGCTGCCCGTCGTTTTCCACCTCTTCCAGATCGGTCGAGCAGAGGGATACTTACGGCGAGACCTACAAACCAGTCCGGTTCCAGTTCCGAGGCCAGGCTGTCTTCTTCGTAGAGGCTGTAATTGCCAAGGAGTGCCACCTCTGGATAATATTTCCCGGTTTCAATGTTTACTGCTTCCGTGGCTGCATTTTCCTTTGCATCCAGTATGGCCAGTCCTGGATATCCGCTAAGTGTTTTTTTTGTAAAGCTTTCCAGGGGAGGGAGGTGTGCATTGACAAAGAGTGGGCTGCTGGGTGTTACCGGGCCTGTTGCCTGAAGCAAACTGGTGAGTGCTGTCTGGGCGATGAGAAGGTCGTTTTCTGATTTTTCACGATCAACCAGAGCTTTATCGTAAGATGCTTCGGCTTGAAGTCTTTCCACTTCGGCGATCTGCCCGTTATCGACCAGGAGTTGTGCGTGCTTGAGGTGCACTTGTAAGTTTTCAACCACTTCTGTGCGTGTATTGAGAACCTGTTGAGCCATTACAACACCAAAATATCTGGTGCAGAGAGTTTCAAATTGCTTATACAGTTTTAATGCTCGTTGTTGTTTTGCTTCCGCCAGAGAAGCTTCAGCAATACTCTGGGCAGCCGTAATTCTTCCACCCGTGTATATTGGCCAGAGTAGGCTTAGAGAAGCACTTTTAATTTCTCTCTCACTGAGCGTTGAAGTCAGGCCGTGTTCCACGGCCGCCGGCGATAGACCAAGGCCTTGGATAAGCGCAGCCATTTGCTCTCCTATCAGGCCTCCGGCAGGCATGCTGCCGAGAAGGGACTGTGGCTTGAGCTGAACAGGATCATCAAGATAAAGAAAACCTCCGTTAAGATTTATCTGAGGAAGATACATATCTTTCTGGGCTTGCTGAAGGAATGTTGCATGATCGATATTCGCCTGTTCCGCCTGAAGAATATTGCTCTTTGCAAGTACTGATTTCCAGGCAGTCTCGAAATCAAAGTCAGATGCCAGGCACAGGTGGGGTGATATGAACAGAAGAGAAGTGAGAATAAAGAAAAATTGTTTAATCAAGGAAGGAATTGACGGCGCCATTGAGTTTCCTGTTGTAAAACGGGTGAATACAGTCGAAATAATCGCGAGGCTTGCTTACCCCAGCACTATACGATTGCCTTTTTGACAAGTCAAGAAAGAAGGGTGGAAAGGAAGAGTGGACTGATAACCGGTGATAGAAGAGAATAACGCTGGTTTATGGTTGTTTTGTTGATTTTACGGGAGTTGGAATTGACGCCATTTGCTCTTTCCACATTAGTTCCATGTTTTCTGTTTAGTCTTGTTTAGAGATTGATGTCATGCTAGTATGATTACGATAGAAAAATTATACGAGTGAGCTGTCTTGCTCGTATCCCTTGAAGGGATATACGGAATCTCGCTAATACTATATTGGCTCGTTCTGTCTATTTCACTGTTATGTGCTTGGCCAATTTACGGAGTAATGAATGATACCTAAGTATGGAAATAAGAAGTTTCAGTGTCCGCACTGTAATACCGTTGCGAGCCAAGAGTGGTTCACAGCGAGTAATGCGGGCAACACAGCAACAGGTATCGTCCAACATCTCTATTTGAATTACAGGCCAATTATTGACGATTATGCTCAAAGACAGATAGTCAGTTTCTTGAAAGAAATTGACAGTAGTTTTAAAAATAATTTTTACAGTTTT
>CAMZKT010000030.1 GCA_947311435.1 uncultured Desulfocapsa sp. | reverse complement strand
TATTCTTGTGGTGCC
Organism: uncultured Desulfocapsa sp.; assembly: GCA_947311435.1. Classification (GTDB taxonomy): domain Bacteria; phylum Desulfobacterota; class Desulfobulbia; order Desulfobulbales; family Desulfocapsaceae; genus Desulfocapsa. The sequence continues at coordinate 9,964 of CAMZKT010000030.1, read as the reverse complement.
CGGAGCGAGAATCGAACTCGCACAGTCGCATGGACCGAGGGATTTTAAGTCCCTTGCGTCTACCAGTTCCGCCATTCGGGCATGGAGGTGTTTATACCATTGAGCTGTTTTGTTTGTCAATTGTCAAACAGTTTGTTTCCTTTCTTTTTTTACTATGTGTCTTAAAGTGTTGAGCAGCGGAGGGCTAAAATCTACCTAGGTGCACTAAAAAACGATGGATGCATCCCGAATAATTTTGGCCATTTCTCTTACGGCCTGATCCAGTCCTACATAAACTGCACGGCTAATCACAGCATGACCAATGGAGAGCTCTTCTATGGTATCAAGTGCAGCAATTTTTGAGGTGGTCTGGTAGTTCAGGCCATGTCCCGCATTGACCCGCAGCCCCATCTGATACGCTTCTTCTGCAGCGGTGGAAATATACTGGAATTCTCTTTCCATGTCTCTTTCACAGGTGGAGTCGCAGTAGCGTCCGGTGTGCAGTTCAACATAGGTTGCTCCGATTGCGTGGGCAGCTTTGATCTGTTTACTGTCTGGCTCAATAAACAGAGAAACAGGGATTCCAGCCTTGTTCATCTGCCGAATTGTTTTTTCCAGTTTCTTTTTCTGGCCAGACACATTCAGCCCACCTTCCGTTGTCAGTTCCTTTCGTTTTTCAGGGACAAGTGTTACCATGTCTGGTTTGATGTTGAGGGCAATGTCAATGATTTCCTTATTGGCACCCATCTCAAGATTCATTCGGGTCTTTATCGTTTCACGCAGTAAGCGAATGTCACGGTCATGTATGTGACGTCTGTCTTCTCTTAGATGGACGACAATCCCCGCAGCTCCAGCAAGTTCACATATGGAGGCGGCAGTGACGGGGTCTGGCTCGGCAGTACCCCGGGTGTTGCGTACTGTTGCAACATGGTCAACGTTGATGGCTAGGTGTGTCATTTGACTACTCCTGGAGTTTTGTAATTGTTGAATTAGTTTTTTTTCAAGATCCCACATGGCAATGGCTTCTTTTTCCGATCGTTCGTGGTCATATCCCAGTAAATGAAGCATTCCATGGATGATTAACCAGGTGAGTCGGTCGTGGAGACTGATATGAAGAACGTTTGCCTCCCTTTTTGCTGTTTCAAACGATATAATAATATCACCGAGTTCTTTTGCAAGTGCAGTGTTGACATCGGCGACGGTACAGCCTTCAATTCCTGAGGGGAAAGAAAGGACATTGGTGGCACCGTGTTTGTTTCGATAATGATTGTTGAGCCAGCTTATTTCTTCATCATTGACAAGAAGAATAGACAAATCGTGGTGCTGAACTTTGTTGTGGCGCATAAGCCAGGAAGCACGTCTTTGCAGCAGTTTTTTGTTGATGTGCAAAGAGGTGCTTTCATGATTTATAGTCAGGTATGCTGTCATTATAAATTGCGTGGAGTTCTGGCCCCGGATTGCTTTTCATAGGCACCAATGATTTTTTGTACCAATGGGTGTCGAACTACATCGTGCTTTGAGAAAGAGCAGAATTCAAGCCCGCTGATTTTTGTAAGGATTCTTTTTGCATGGAGAAGTCCAGATTGCTCGGAACGGGGAAGATCAACCTGAGTGACATCTCCTGTGATAACAGCCATGGAATCAAAGCCAATTCTGGTGAGAAACATTTTCATTTGGTCGCGGGTGGTATTTTGAGCCTCGTCAAGGATGATAAAAGCGTTACTTAGGGTGCGGCCACGCATGAAAGCAAGGGGAGCTATCTCAATTATTCCCTGTTCAATATAATCACTACTCTTTTCCGGTCCAAGCATGTCACTTAAGGCATCATAAAGAGGACGAAGGTATGGATTTACTTTTTGGGCAATATCTCCGGGAAGAAAACCGAGTTTTTCTCCGGCTTCAACAGCTGGCCGTGTAAGGATTATTGATCTTACCTGTCCCATGGTCAGTGCAGAAACTGCCATTGCAACGGCGAGGTAGGTTTTTCCAGTCCCAGCTGGCCCAATACCAAACACAATGTCATTATTGCGAATGGCATCGATATATTTTTTCTGGTTTTGAGTCTTGGGGGAGATGATACGATTCTGAGCAGTAATATAGACCTTGTCTAAAAATATTTTTGCCAACTCGGCCTTTGGCGTTGCTTCAAGAACACGGAGCCCAAAGGCAAAATCAGAGCTGTACACCTTGAAATCCTTTTGTATCAGCTTATAAAACTGTTCGAGAAGGTCTGTTGTAAGGAGAACTTCATGTTCGAGACCGGTTATGTTTATCCCGTTTCCTCGAACATGAATCGTTACGCCAGTATTTTGCTCGACTAAATGGAGGTTTTTGTTTAGTTCTCCGTAGAGGATTCCCGCAAAATTATTATCGGGAAAGACAAGATCCCTGCTGAGCTGAGTTGTCGTCACGGTTATTTTGCCTTTTTGGCAATCTCTTTGTCAATGAGTTCCTGAATGGCCGGGAGCGAGCGGTTTTTGACTCGAACACCATTTATAAAAATAGTTGGGGTTCCGGTAACTCCAGCATCATTAGCATCTTTGAGGTCTTTTTTAAGCTTTTGCTGGATTAAAGAGGATTTCATATCCTTTTTAAAAGCCTCAAGATTCAAGCCAAGCTTTACAGCGATTTTTTCAAGAGCCTTTTGTGATAGTTTGGGGCTGATCGCAAAAATTTCATCATGAAATTCCCAAAACTTGCCTTGTTCACCTGCTGCCAGTGCAGCAAGTGCAGCCGGAATAGCAGACTTGTGAAAACCTAGAGGCATATTTTTTAAAACAATCTTTACGGTATCAGGATTATGCTCGAGCACCTGCTCGAGTAGCGGCGCAGCTTTGCCGCAGTGAGGTCACTCGAAGTCTGTAAAGACTGCGATGGTAACCGGAGCATTTTCCTTTCCCAGGAAAGGCGATCCGGTGGTGTCAATAGATACAACAAAGTCGATTGAAAGAACGGTAAAGCTATTGTCTTTTTGATTGATGAGGTAGAGTTTTTCTCCACGAGGCGCTATATCAATAGAAGACACGCCTTTAGCAACATCAATCTTGTTCAGAAGACTTCCGTCAGCTTTATAAACTAAAACCTGGCTTTGATTTGTGAGGATAAAAACCAGCTTACCATCAAGAGAATAGACAATATCTAATGGTTTAGCGGGCAGCTTCCACGATGTTTCGGTCTGTAACAGGATTTCACTTTGTCCTGTCGTCTCTGTGGCAGAAAATGCCGGAGAGCTTGCACAGGAGAGCATGGTTATTACGCATGCTGCAACGCATTGTTTGTACTTCATTTGTTCCTCAATTGTTTAAAAAAGGGTTTTCGCACCTAATAATTCTATCGACGTTTTCGTGAACAGAATTTACTAAAGGCGGTTGCGGCCACGATACATTTCGAGCAGTAGTTACCACCGCTTAAAGGAATGTAAAGAGTTTACTTCCCTTCAAGAGCGAAACAATGCAAAAAACTTCATATACAGCTGTACTCATTTGCAATGGAGCCAAACAATAGTTCCTGTTAATTTGTTTGGCAAGCCTCAAGCATTAATTGGTACACTTTTCTCTTGGAATGTGTAAAAAAGGTGTTTTTTTGCTCTGAATTGCGTATCGGTCTTGACTGTAGGGGGGATGTGAATTATTTACTAACGGATTGTAAGGAAATTTATTTTCTTTTAACAGTCGTTGGATATTCATAGTTGTTTCATTGCGAGGGTGGCGGAATTGGTAGACGCACTGGTCTTAGGAACCAGCGCCTTGTGCATGGGGGTTCGAGTCCCCCCTCTCGCACCAGACAGCGATCGTGAATTTTATTTCAGAATAAACGAATTTTCAAAGGACAATTACCTGGATACTTACTGGCCGGGTGAAATACTTATAATAATAAAGGATGGACAGAATGGATGTAGTTGTAGAAGATGTCAGTGCGCTTACAAAAAAAATCACCATCACTCTCCCTAAAGAAGGGGTGCAGAAAAATCTTGAAAAAGCCTATGGCAAGCTGCAACGTGAAACAAAAATGAAAGGTTTTCGTCGAGGTAAGGTACCTCGAACGGTTATTGTGAGGAATTATCAGGGGCAGGTACAGGGTGAGGTTGGTGAAAAACTTGTACAGGAAAGTTATTTTGATGCCATTGAACAGGAGAAGGTAAGTCCCGTTGTGCATCCCGAAATCTCAGATCCCGTTTTCAATGAGGATGGTACATTCTCTTACGTGGCACAGATTGATGTAAGTCCGGTATTTGAATTGGGTGAATACAAAGGGATAGAGGTTGAAAAAATTGTTACTGAAGTGAGTGATGCTGCAGTTGAGATTGAAATTGAGCAATTGCGTCGGGACATGGCGCCTCTTCGTTCTGTTACTGACCGTGGTGTAGAAAAAGGTGATGTTATCGTTGTTGATTTCGAGGGATTTCACAACGGTAAAGCAATGAAGGAAGTTAAAAATGATAATTACTCCGTCGATGTGGGGACGGGAAAACTAAGTCCTGAGTTTGAGGAAAAACTTGTTGGTATGAAACAAGGTGAGGCTGCCACGCATGAGATTGAATTCCCATCGGAATATGCAAATCCTGTCCTTGCTGGAAAGACAGTTGAGTTTCGTGTACAAGTAAAAGAAGTTAAGGAACGTGTGTTGCCGCAGTTGGATGATGATTTTGCAAAGGATGTTGATGAAAAGTTCACAAGCTTTTCAGATCTGGAGGCTAATGTTCGCGAAACTCTACTGGCTGAGAAAAAGGCGCGTACTGAGGGTGACATCACTGATCGTGTAATGTTAAAATTGCTTGAGGGACATGAATTTGATGTCCCTGAACGCCTTGTCCGTTTTGAAGTAGAAGAGATGATTAAAAACACCGAAAAGCAGTTGGAGCAGCAGGGGATGAATCTTGAGTCTGCCGGTATAAATCGTGAAGATTTTGCGAAGCAAAGCAGAGAAACAGCGGAAAAACGTGTTCGTGGTGATTTTATTCTGAAGAAAATTGCAGAAGTTGAAGACATTAAAGTAAAAGATGAAGATATGGATCGAGCCTTTCAGCGAATCGGTGATAAGTACAATATGCCGTTGGCTCAGGTGAAAGAGTTTTTTCAGAGCCGAGATGACTTGCTTCCATTTATGAATGAAATTTTAAACGAGAAAATTCTTACTTTTCTTCGGGATAATGCTAACTTTGTTGATGCAGTACCGGATAAGCAAGAAGGAAAAAAGGAAGACAAGGCAGCAGAGGTTACTGAAGAGAGTGCTGACTGAGTAGTTCACCTCTTGAATATATCGTTTTTGAGTGTGTAATGTGACGACTGCACTGGCCTACCGGGCTTCTGCGGTCGTCTTTATTTGATGGAGAAAAAAATGAATCTCGTACCAATGGTTGTGGAGCAGAGCCCTCGTGGGGAACGTTCCTTTGATATATATTCCAGATTACTTCGAGAGCGAATTATTTTTCTTGGAACTTCAGTCGGCGATGAAGTGGCAAGTTCGATTGTGGCACAGCTACTTTTTCTTGAAGCAGAGGACACAGATAAGGATATTACATTTTATATTAACTCTCCAGGCGGTTCCGTTACCGCAGGACTCGCTATATATGATACTATGCAATATGTGAAATGTGATATCGCAACACTGTGTATGGGGCAGGCTGCCTCCATGGGAGCCTTGTTGCTTGCTGCTGGCGCTTCTGGGAAGCGTTACGCTTTGCCAAATTCAAGGATTATGATACACCAACCAATGGGGGGGTATCAGGGGCAGGCCTCTGAGATTGACATCCATGCCCAGGAAATTTTACGGATGCGTGACGATTTGAATAAAATATTGGCAAAACATACTGGTCACACCGTGAAGAAGCTTCAAAAAGATACTGATCGCGATAATTTTATGAGCCCCACCGAGGCTAAAAAATATGGTATTATAGATACGGTACTTGTTGAACGTTTAGATCCCACTGAGGATAAGTAATATGGACGACTTTGAAACAAAAGATGTGAATTGTCATTGTTCTTTTTGCGGGAAGGAGCAGGAAGAGGTGGCCAAATTAATAGCTGGTCCTGATGTTTTTATCTGTGATGAGTGTATTGATTTGTGCAATGAAATTGTAAAAGACGGAGAAGATACGTCAGGGGGTGATGGCGACGATGGTGGACAGGTTTCATTGAAACCCAAAAATATTAAAGCCCATCTGGATGATTATGTTATCGGGCAGGATTTTGCAAAAAAAGTTCTCTCGGTTGCTGTACATAATCACTATAAACGAATTGATGCTCCTGTTTCAGATGATCTGGTTGAACTTCAGAAGTCAAATATTATCCTTATCGGTCCAACGGGAAGTGGAAAGACTCTGGTTGCTCAAACTCTGGCCAGAATATTGAACGTACCATTTTGTATTGCCGATGCAACTACACTTACGGAGGCTGGGTACGTTGGTGATGATGTAGAGAATATCCTTGTGAACCTTCTACAGGCAGCAGATCATGATATTGGACGGGCTGAACGAGGCATTATTTATATCGATGAAATTGATAAGATAGCGAGAAAATCAGACAGTGCATCTCTTACCCGTGATGTTTCCGGAGAAGGTGTGCAACAGGCACTTTTGAAGATTATCGAGGGAACGGTGGCATCAATTCCACCCAAAGGCGGCCGTAAGCATCCCCAACAGGATCTTGTAAAGATAGACACGACTAATGTCCTTTTTATCTGTGGCGGTGCTTTTGTAGGACTGGATGCCGTGGTAAAGAGGCGAAAAGGAAAAAAATCCATTGGGTTCGGGGCAAAGGTGATCAGTGATGAAAGCATGAAGATAGGTGAGATTTTAGAAAGTGTGCAGCCTGAGGATTTGTTGAAATTTGGGCTGATACCTGAGCTTGTCGGACGTCTTCCTGTGATAGCAACTATGCAGGAACTGGAAGAAGAAGACCTTGTCAGAATACTGAAAGAACCTAAGAATGCACTCACCAAGCAGTATGAACGTCTCTTTGAGTTTGAAAACATTCGCCTTCGTTTTACCGAGGGGGCCATGGCTGCAATCGCTCAAAAGGCATTAAAGCGCAAATCGGGCGCCAGAGGGTTGCGGTCTGTAATGGAAGCCGCCATGCTTGATGTGATGTATGAACTGCCTTCAAAGGAAAATGTTCAAGAGTGTGTGATAAGTGAGCAGGTCATTAACGATGGCGATTATCCGGTGGTTTTATACAGTAATGAGTCAGAGAAAAAACGTATTGGTAATGCCAGCTAAGCTAACCTGACAAGTTTAGATCCGTTTTAACTGTTCCCCAGCCTTGGCCTCATCTCTTTCGCATCAACATGTAAGAAAAAGTAGGTCTCATCGAACTGACTATTTGAGTGGAGTCTTTTTGTATTCACTTTTAGGTAATTCATTTATAAAGGAAAAAACAATATTATGGCCACCAGCCTATATCCGCTCATGTCCCTTCGTGACATCGTCGTCTTCCCCCATATGGTCGCTCCATTGGTTGTTGGAAGAAGCAAGTCTATTTATGCCCTTGAGGATGCCATGGAAAAGCATACCGAGATAATGCTTGTGACCCAGAAGGACTCAAAGATTGATGATCCAACAGAAAATGAAATGTTCACGGTTGGAACTTTGGCCGTTGTTATGCAACTTCTCCGGTTGCCGGATGGCACAATTAAGGCTCTTGTTGAAGGAAAAAGAAAGGCCAAGGTGATTTCCTATGTGCCCCATGAGAAATTTATGCAGGCGGAGGTTTGTTTTAAGGACGATTTAGATGAGGAAGGAGTTGAAGCGGAAGTTTTTGTTCGTAAATTACATAAGCAGTTTGAACAGTTTGCTGAAATCAACAGAAAGATTCCACGTGAGGTCTTAAAATCAGTCAACAGTATTGAGGGAGGTGGAAAACTTGTTGATGTGATTAGTGCACATATTCCCTTGAAATCGCATGATAAACAGATCCTCCTGGAGATTGATTCCGTACCTGAACGAATAGAGAAAGTCTTAGAGTTTATCAATAGGGAAACAGAGCTTGCCCACCTTGAAAAGGACATTAACGCCAGAGTAAAAAAACGTATGGGGAAAACTCAGCGTAATTACTTTCTTGGGGAAAAGGTTAAAGTTATTCAGAATGAAATAGGTAAAAATGAAGAAGGGGTTGATGAAATCGGAGAGCTTGAGCAATCCATAAAGAAGAAAAAACTCCCTAGATTCGTCATGGACAAGGCTGTGAAGGAATTGAAGAAGCTTCGCAGTATGCCCCCAATGTCAGCTGAAACCACTGTCGTCAGGAATTATATTGATTGTATCCTGAGTCTGCCATGGAGTAAGAAATCCAGAGCGAGGCTTGATGTTATCAAGGCTGAAAGAATTCTTGACGAAGATCACTATGGACTTGAGAAACCGAAAGAACGAATTCTTGAATATTTAGCAGTTCAGTCTCAGGTTAAAAAGCTTCAGGGGCCGATTATTTGTCTTGTTGGGCCTCCAGGTGTAGGGAAAACATCAATTACCAAGTCGATCGCCAGAGCCATGGGAAGAAAGTATACCAGAATATCATTAGGTGGTGTACGTGATGAAGCTGAAATCCGTGGACACAGAAGAACGTATGTCGGTGCAATGCCAGGTAAAATAATTCAGGCAATGCAAAAGGCAGGTGTCGCTAACCCTGTTTTTTGTTTAGACGAAGTAGATAAAATGAGTACTGATTTTAGAGGGGATCCATCATCGGCACTTCTTGAAGTCTTGGATCCTGAACAGAATGATTCCTTTAACGATCACTATTTGGATCTTGATTATGATTTGTCTGATATCTTTTTTATAACAACAGCGAATAATCTTGAAGGTATCCCAGCGCCACTGCAAGACAGAATGGAAATAATATCTTTAACTGGATACACTGAAGAAGATAAACAGAAAATCGCTGAAGGGTTTCTTATCCCTAAACAGTTGAAAAGAAATGGTTTTAAACCTGATGATATAACCTTGACCTCTGGGGGGATTCTCGAAATTATAAGGCATTATACACGGGAAGCCGGGGTGAGAAACTTTGAGCGAACTATTGCCTCAGTTTTTAGAAAAATTGCAAGGGATCGCTTGAAGAAAAAGGTGAAAGATAAAAAATACAAGGTAACGGCTCGCGGTGTTAATAAGTTTCTTGGCACCCCTAAGTTTCGTTACGGCCTTGCAGAGGATCAAAATGAAATTGGTTTGGTTACAGGGCTTGCGTGGACATCTGTTGGTGGAGAATTATTACAAATAGAAGCAACACTTATGCCGGGTACTGGTAAGATGACTGTAACTGGTAAGCTTGGTGATGTCATGCAGGAGTCGGCACAAGCTGCTTTGAGTTATGTTCGATCTCGAGCTATGCGACTTGGATTGATGCCGGATTTTTACCAGAAGCTTGATGTCCATATACATGTCCCGGAAGGTGCCGTTCCAAAGGATGGGCCTTCAGCAGGTGTCACCATGGCAACAGCACTTGTTTCAGCTATGCTGAAGCTCCCAGTGAATCATGAGATTGCCATGACTGGTGAAATTACCTTACGTGGGCGTGTGCTTCCCATAGGTGGGCTTACAGAAAAACTGCTTGCTGCAAAAAGAGGGAATATTAAAACAGTGTTGATCCCCAAAGAAAATGAACGAAATCTTGCCGATGTCCCTGAGAAAATCCGCAACAGTCTTATAATTCACTGTTTGAGTGATGTTGATGAAGTGTTGGAAAAAGCGCTTATAATGAAAGATGGGGAGACACTCTTTAAAGATGTGTCAATTTCCTCAGTTTATGGTGATATTACAGTGTCTGCACATAATAGTCCGCATTGATCTTTTTTACTTGACGGCGTACGGCCTAATTGGTAAATAGATGCTCACGATAATTGAGGGGGCGGTTAGCTCAGCTGGGAGAGCATCGGCCTTACAAGCCGAGGGTCACAGGTTCGATCCCTGTACCGCCCACCATTTATTCGTTGTGATGTTTCTAATCTGGAGCGGTAGTTCAGCTGGTTAGAATACCGGCCTGTCACGCCGGGG
>CAMZKT010000029.1 GCA_947311435.1 uncultured Desulfocapsa sp. | reverse complement strand
TCAACAATCCACGAATAGCAGTGACAAAAAACACATCCCGGCTAGTTCCGGTACTAGTACCGGAACTAGCCGGGATGTGTTTTTTGTCACTGCTATTCGTGGATTGTTGAGATAATTTTTGAAAGTTTCGAGTGCTATGTTAGTATCGGAAAGCCGATGGAATGTCAATAATAGATGGAATCCTAAAACTCTTTAACTAAATCATATATGAGACCGAGTATTTGTGCGTTAATAATTGTTATCCTCCTGTTTGTGTCTGAAATTTCGGGAGAAGCCGCCACTGCTATTCCGGATAGAGGCTACAGCGAGACGGTGGACGCTTTCAGCCGGGTAGCCTGTGAAGATGAGGAGGCGTTTGAATATAATAAAAGTGTGATTCGAGCCCTCAGCTATACCAATAAGCGTGTTCTGCGAGCCTTTTGTCAACTCGATTGTGTATCGGCAAAAGAGCTTATTGCAAGTTTGAAAAAACTTGTAAAAAGCAGTATCGGTTTTGACAACCTCCTTCTCCTGGAAAGATTTGTAAGATTGAACGGTGCAAATGTTGAACTTTCTTGGCAATTTCTTAAAAAGTTAGAAACCCTAGAATATACTCCTTCACGTATCATGACAGCCTTTGAATTGGTTGATGTGATTAGTGCTCCCGAAATTCTGTCTTATGTGGATAGGGTGAGTGCTATGGAAGAGCCTGGTGGATGGGCCTTGAAGTCTTTTTTAGTACTGCCGGGACAAAGTCATGACACAGTGGAGCGTGGTTTCACTATACTGGAATCTATGAACGCACAGCAGCAGTGGGCTGGTGAGGAATGCTGTAAAATTAAGGGTATAAATGCCTTTCATGCGTTAAAGATTATAGCCTTGCTTCCCACACTTTCCAGAACGGATGCCTGGAATGCAAGGGGCTTGTTTAAGCAGGATATTACGTATGATAAAACCTTAGAACTCCTTGTGTCTTATTTCAGCGAGAGTCAGGAGAACAAAGAGCGGCTGTTTTTTGAAAAATCCCCAGCCGATAAGGAAATTATACTAAAAGGACTGGCCGCAGCATCGGATTATCTCACCTGGAAGATCAACGATCTTCATTCAGTAACCGATCTTCTTGGGCGTGAAATCTCGTCCGGGCGTCTTCAGGCAAGTTCCATGGACACTCTGGAAACTCTTTGGAACCGTCTGGACTGGAAAGTTCGCGAGAAATACAAGACTTCATTTTTTAGATCCTTGCGCAGTGGAAAAAAAGGCTCAGCAATCAGTGTTTTGCGGAAAGCAACGAGTAAGGCAAGGATTCAGGCTGCACTGGATATAACGACGGTCAATAATTATATTCTGCTCTCAAAGGGAAGCGATTTGTATGACTCCTCTTTCAGGGATATCCTGGTACCGGTGTTGATGGATCGTATTGAAACACGCTTTCAGGGAAACCTGCTTCAGTTTCTGCTCGAAGTTGATCCTGAAAACAACCATGTTTCAGACTTTATCATCAGCCTTGCGCAGCGCGGTAAACTCGCCATGTTTTTTCCAGATGAGCCTGTAGAACAAAAGCATGTGCTTGATCTGGTGATACATTCTGCTTTTCAGGACGAAAACAGCCTGATTCTCTTCTCCGCTACTTTTATGACTCTGCTTGAAACCATTGATTCTGATACACGTACCTACCTTATTGAGAAAATGCTTACGGCAGTCTATGAGCAAAATACGGTTTTTACAACTCAGTTGCGGGTTATTCTTCAATATTATCTTGAATATTATTCTGAGTTTGTGGGTGAGGTTGATAAAATTCGCATTAGAGCGATGATGTATAAATATGGTGCTGTTCCCCTGCAGTTTTATGCGAAAACCTCCTTTAAGGAATGGAAGTCAGATGGACGTTTGTCCAGTGTGTCTGTTTTTCATGAAGATGACGATGGACGGCAATCCTATCTGTCTAACTGTCGATTTCTTAGCAGGCAAGGCTATCGGCCACGGCTTTCTCCATCATATACACTTGGAGCCTCGGAAACAGCACTTGCAGAGGCTTTACGTCTCACACAAGCGTATTCTGCAAAACCGGGGAGAATTTTGTCCGAAATGTTTGCTTTACAGTCTAAAAATCCATTAGTCCTGGATTGGGTAAAAAAAGTGAATGGAATTGAAATCTCTCATTCAGTCTTTGTTTTCCAGGGTGAAGGCATACAGAGAAAACTGTTGAAGCAGTTTCTGCTAGGCGGGCATGAAATGTTTGCGCAGCGTGGCCACAGCTATTGGCGTACAGAACAGTTAATTGAACCCATTACCAAGCTGGTTGAGGATGGCGAGATAAGTCATGTTGATTTGGCGGCTAAACAGCGTTTTATGAGTCTTGGTTCCTGTGGTGGGATACGCGCTTATTCTGAGCTTGCCACCCTGTTCGATAATAATGTCGATATTCTGGCAACGGTGGGAACTGGAAAGGCCGTAATTAACAACCCGTACAATCAGTTTCTCTTTGAGGCTGTTGCAAAAGAAAAAAGTGATTTAACCTGGGATGATCTTGCCGGACAAGCTTCAAGAATCTTTAAACAGGGACTTGGTGAAGATTATCTGCAGCCCGGGTCACTGCCAGCGATTTTACATAAAATAATGGATCAAAAAATAATCGACAATGGTACTCATTAAGCGCAAAGAGCTGTCATCACTGTTTAAAAAAATGGAACAGCGTGTGGCCGAAAAGGAAAGAGCGAAAGTGTTTCTTTTTTTTGGTGAAAGGTATCTCTGTCGTGAGGCAGCAGACAGTGTACAGAAATATCTTCTGAAAGATCCGAGTGGTGGAACTGTCAATAGTATTGATGGTGATGCTGAGGATAGCAGTAAAACCCTTGGGCAACTCATGAATTATAGCCTTTTACCGGGTACTCAAATATTTCGAGTTACTGACAGCAGGCTTTTTCATTCCAGGACTGTGGCATCATCCATCTGGGAAAAGGTGATACAGGCGCGGGAGGAAAAGAAAGAAAGAGCATGTCGCCGCCAGCTTCTCGCTTTTCTTGCTGTTGGAGGTTTGACAGTTGATGAATCTCTCAATGAGATGAGTGCGTCTCAATGGCAGAGTCTTTTTTCCTTTGCAAAGCCTGCATCCGATCTGGCCTGGACTTCAGAACTGCTTTCTTCTGGAGGGGGGATGAAAAAGAGTACAGGGAGTAGTGATATTGCGACTCAGTATGTGGCTGCACTGAAAAGAGGCCTTCCACCGGGGAATGTTTTGTTGCTTGCTGCGGAGGCTGTGGATAAGCGTAAACAGTTGTTTACCTATATTAAAAAAGAGGGGGTGGTTGTCGATTGTTCGGTGGCACCGGGAGGGAGTTCTGCTGCACAAAAGGGGCAAAAGGATGTGCTACGGGAAATGGTTTTGAAAAGCCTTGGCACTTTCCAGAAAAAAATAGCACCGCAGGCTTTGGAACTTCTTTTTGAACGCGTGGGTTTTCATCCCGTTGCAGTGGTCATGGAGACTGAAAAACTTGCCCTCTATGTAGGTGACCGTGATACGATTACTGCGGATGATTTACATATTATGGTTGGAAGAACCCGCGAAGATGCGTTGTATGAACTCACAGATGCCTTTGGCAAAAGACAGGGCGCCCGGACACTGGTACTGTTACACAGGCTCCTGGATCAGGGAGTTCATGGCTTGGCAATTCTTGCCACCATGCGCAATTATTTACGAAAATTACTTATATTCAGGTCACTACAGCTGGGTTCAGAACCGCCCTGGAAGCCTGCTATGAACGCGGGACAATTTCAGAAGGTATATCTCCCAGCACTCAAGGAACAGGAACAGTGGAGTGATCTGTTAAAAGGACACCCTTATGCCCTGTTTATGTCCTTCAGCAAGGCACAGGAGTTCTCTTGCACCGTGTTGAAACGTTGGCTGGTTCTGCTCCTGCGGGCAGAATTTCGCCTTAAAGGTGCACCTCTTCCTCCGGGACTTGTTTTAGAGGAGCTCTTTCTCTGTCTGCTGAAAGAAAAAAGACAGTAGGATAGTGAAATTGCTGAGAACGCACAGCATCTTGTAAGCAGTTACCATCAAGGTTGAAATAGTGAGGGATTATCCGTATACTTAAGGCAGTACCTTATTCCTTGGAACCTGTAGCAAGATCACAAGAAGCTGTTAGGGATTTTTGGAATCAGGGTCTTAGAGTTGACCTTAAAGCACTTATTCAGCAAATCTAAAATGATTTGCGACTTGTTGGGTTAGAAAAGAAGATTAGAGTATACATTATGAGCGATAAAAAAGGATCAACAGCCACCAAAGATCGCAGCGAAGTTCGGGAGCCATCCCTTTACAAGGTGTTGTTGCACAACGATGATTATACGTCCATGGAATTTGTAATAGCGATCCTGGAGCGTATTTTCAAGAAGAACACAACAGAGGCCAGTAAAATCATGCTGAGTGTTCATCAGGAGGGAGTGGGGACTGCAGGAGTATACACCCGTGAAATATGCGAAACCAAGGTGAACCTTGTACATGATCTTGCTCGGCAGAGTGAATTTCCGCTTCGATGTACCATGGAAAAAATTTGACGATCTCTCTGGTAACTGTTTTTATTTGATGATTTGTAAAAAGGTAAAAAAACCTTCTGGCCTGTTAAAAATCTTCTAATGTACTAGCTACGAGGTAAAGTAGATAAGGATTTTTTACAGTTCCATCATAATCGACTGGTTGACAATATGATAAGTAAAGCATTGGAAGCAGCCCTGATAAGGGCCATTAGAGAAGCCAAGAGCCATCACCATGAGTATGTTACCGTTGAACATATGCTGTATGGGTTACTGCACGATGAACTGACGGGCTACATTATCCAGGAGTGTGGAGGGTCCACCGAGAACTTGAAGAATCGGCTGGAAGCATTTTTTGCAGGAGAGCTTCCTATTCATGACCTCAAACTTCCTGGTGAACCAGCTCAGACTGTGGCCTTTAACCGGGTGTTACAGCGTGCTGTTGCCCATGTCCAGAGTTGCGGGAAGAAGGAGGTTGATAGTGGTGATGTACTGGTGTCCATTTTTTCGGAAGCCGAGTCCCATGCTGTCTTTTTCCTTGGTTCAGAAGGTCTGGGCAGAATGGCGGTGGTGGAGTTTATTTCTCACGCCTTACCGGAGGGATTGCAAAAAGAGCCTTTAGCCAGGATGCCCAATAGTGAAGGAACGGAGAAAAAAGATGCTAAAGAGGATAAGATCCTCCAGGAATTCACCGTCAATTATGCAAAACTTGCAGCTAAGGGAAAACTTGACCCTCTGATTGGCAGAAAAGATGAAGTGCACCGCATGATGCAGGTGTTGTGTAGCCGTAGAAAGAACAATCCTTTGCTGGTTGGGGAACCGGGTGTCGGAAAGACAGCCATTGCTGAAGGGCTGGCACTTTTGATTCATGAGGACGCTGAGGTACGTGATGCCGGGAAGAAAGCACTGGTACCTGATCTTCTTCAGGATGTGGAGATATATCTTCTTGATATGGGGAATATGGTAGCTGGAACCAAATATCGTGGAGATTTTGAAAAACGGATCAAAGGCGTTATCTCTGCAGTTGAGCGAAAAGATAATGCAATTCTGTTTATCGATGAGATGCACACCATTGTGGGTGCCGGGGCAACCAGTGGCGGCTCCATGGATGCGTCCAATTTGTTGAAACCAGCTCTTCAGGCAGGAACTCTTCGCTGTATAGGTTCCACCACTTATGAGGAGTATAAGAACCATATAGAAAAAGATCGTGCGCTTTCCCGCAGGTTCCAGAAAATAGATGTGGAAGAACCAACGGTTGAAGATACCAGACGAATCCTTGCGGGTCTGCAATCCCGCTATGAAGGGCATCATCAGGTGTCTTACTCAAAGCCTGCTATTCGTGCAACGGCAGAGCTTGCAGATAGATACATTAATGATCGCTTTCTTCCTGATAAGGCCATTGACATCATGGACGAGGTGGGTTCTGCGTTTCGCATGGCAGGAAAACTTGGGAAAATCGTCAAGGTTCGGGATGTTGAAAACGTTGTTTCCCGGATGGCCAGGGTGCCGGCCAAAAGTGGCTCCAGTGCCGAACTCTCTTCTTTAAAGGAGTTGGGAGGTGCTATGAAAGCAGTCATCTTTGGTCAGGATGACGCCATTGATGCGGTGGTTGGTGCTGTGAAACGTTCACGGGCTGGCCTTGGAAATCCAGATAGTCCTACGGGAAGTTTTCTCTTCGCAGGCCCCACCGGTGTGGGGAAAACGGAGGTTGCCAGGCAGCTTGCAGAACAGCTTTCCATCCACTTTGAACGCTTTGATATGAGTGAGTATATGGAGAAACACGCGGTGGCCAGACTTATTGGCGCACCTCCTGGATACGTTGGATTTGATCAGGGTGGTTTGCTCACCGAAGCTATCAGAAAACATCCCTATTCGGTACTGTTGTTTGATGAGATCGAGAAGGCTCATCCTGATATTTTTTCCATCCTGCTCCAGGTAATGGATCATTCTACTTTGACTGATAACTCTGGAAGAAGGGCAGATTTCAGGAATGTAATCATTATCATGACAAGTAATGCCGGGGCTCGTGAGATGGCAACGGCTCCCATTGGTTTTGTTGCCGAAACCAAGGGGCGTGAGCAGAAGGCGCTTAAAAACCTCTTCTCACCAGAATTTCGTAACCGTCTTGATGCGAGTATTTCTTTTGCAGAACTTGCACCAGCTGCCGTGGAAAAAGTGGTCGACAAGATGGTGGTTGAGTTACAGGAACAGCTTGCCGACCGTAAGGTCAGTATTAGTCTGACGACAGGTGCAAGGAGTTGGTTGGCTAAAAAAGGATACGAGCCTGCATATGGGGCAAGACCGTTGCGACGATTAATCCTGAAGGAGATAGGAGACGTCCTCACCGATCAAATTCTGTTTGGGGAGCTTGTCACTGGCGGTCATGTGACGGTCGGTACAAGAAAGAAGAAGTTGACCTTCAGTTATAAACAGAATTGAAAGCATCTCTGGGTGGGGTGAATGGATAGTGTCGCGGGTGGCTGAATAGTGACGACTCTGGGTGTTGCATTGCTGCTTGCCACAGGATTTCTGGTGGCTAAAATCTGCCAGTGTTTTCGTTTGCCTTCCGTGACCGGCTATATTGTTGCTGGAGTCTTACTGGGTCCAAGTGGCATTGATTTGATAAATGCTCATTCTGTTGGTTCTGACCTCGATCATTTTACAAGTATTGCTCTCATGCTCATCTCCTTTGGTATTGGTGAGCATGTAGAACTCAAAAAACTGAGCGAACAGATGCGCACTGTGGCGTGGATCTCAGCGTGTGAGGCCTTAGGGGCATTTGTTTTTGTTTTTACTGCTGTGTTTCTCACACTTCATCTCACAGGAGTTATCGTAGATGGCTGGCAGTTGAAAAACTATATAGCCCTTTCTCTTCTTCTCGCCGCTGTTGGCCTTGCAACTGCTCCTGCGGCAACACTTCTGGTAACCAGGGAAATTAAGGCGTCGGGTCCATTTACTGCAAGCCTGTTAGCCATTGTTGCGATTGATAATGCTCTTGCTATTATGATTTTTGGCTTTGTGATAGCATTTGTACAGCAGATAACCGGGCTATCTGGAGATGGCCTTTTAAATACTGTTTTCTTAAACGGTTTCCTCAGTATTGGGCAGTCTCTACTCCTCGGACTCTTGACTGGGCTCCTTCTTGATCAGGTTTTAAGTCACTTGAAATCACGAAGAGAGATGATGACAGGCGCTCTTGCCCTCCTGTTGTTGTGCAGTGAACTCGCAAGCTATCTTAACCTGTCCTCTCTCCTTGCCGGTATGGCGGCAGGTTTTATCCTTGTGAACAAGGCTAAACGGGATGTGCGAATTTTCAGGGCACTGAATGATTTCGAACCGCCAATTTATGTAATATTCTTCACACTTGCCGGCACACATCTTGATATAAAGGCAATGGGAGCTGCAGGAGTACTTGGGGGGATTTATTTTCTGGCAAGAATCTGTGGTAAAATCAGTGGAGTTGCACTTGGTTCACGTATTACCAATGCACCTGTTGTCATGGGTCGTTATCTCGGAATGGGGTTGCTTCCGCAGGCAGGAGTAGCCATTGGGCTTGTTTTTCTTATCGCTGGTGATCCCGGCCTTAGTGAATATTCAGTCATGATAACCCCGGTTGTACTTACCGGAGTATTTATTTCTGAACTTCTTGGGCCTTCTGCCGTACGTTTTGCTATTCATCAGGTTGGTGAGGCTCATGTGGACAGCGAGGAGATGCAGCAGGAAAAAGAAGGTCGGACAGGTGGAAATGGGGAACCTATCCAATCTTCCGGAGAAGTAGAACTGGTACCATGGACATGGAAAAAGTTAAGTCCGCAGGTACCATCACGGGGGGTGGTGGCTTTTGGAGCAGCAAATGATGCGAATGTCGCAGGTGTTGCACGGTTTGCCACTATTTTTGCGCATCATTTTCGTTGTCTTCCCATGGCGATACGTGTCGTAGAACCAGGAGATGACGCAAACCTGCCAAGCTTATTTCATCGTGAGTTGAAAGAAGTTACAAGCATGGGATATCCAATGGTCAGTGAAGTGGTACCCGACCTGTCTGTGGCCAGTGGATTAGTGGCAGCCATTGAGTACAATAGTGCAAAGCTGATGGTTCTTGGGTATCCTTCGAAGGCTAATGGAGATGTACTTGGTGTCGTTGCTGATAATGTAAGTTGTCCGGTACTTGTGGTTCGATTTTTCGGCCAGGTTCATACAGAACGAATTTTGGTTCCCATTCTCAGCCTGGCTGATCTTGAGGAGCTTCATCCGGTAGTGCTTGCTCTTGGCCTTATAGGAGAGCACCAGGTGAAGCTGCTCTATCTTTTTGATTCCGAAGAACCGGATACAATCCTATTACAAAAAGAGCAGGAATTGTGTCGCTGGCTTGCAGATCAGGAACAGGAGGTCAGTGTGACTGTAAATGTGATTAAGACCGATTCCCGGGTCGAGACAATTCTTGCAGAATCAGAAAAATGTGATTTGGTGGTCATCGGAGCCACCCGTGAGCCTGCCATAAAGAAATTCTTTTTTGGCTCACTTGCAGAAACTTTGGTAAAAAATATTCAGAAAACCTTACTGATTGTCTATATGCAGGATAAATCCAGGTAGAGGCAGACCATCCAAATCCGAGGCATGAGAACAGGAGCTTTGCGGGCAAGCTTCAAAAATTTGCCAAGAACGTAAATAAAGTGTATATTTTTACGTTGATATCTTGGATTACCCATCGTTAGCTAACTATTACTCCAATGAATAAGAGTGAATCTGATGCGAACTCGAAAACTTCTCGCCCTTGTGACTTTTTTAACACTTCTCTCTTCCTTTGTGTTTATCCCATCGTCGTGGGCCGATGATCTTGATGCCACATTTGGTGCTGATGGTGTGGTTATCACATCGCTTGACCATTTTGGGGATTCTGCCCGGGCAGTGATCATAGATAAAAATCAGAGGATACTGGTGGCTGGTGTTTCAGGTAACGGCTCCAATCTCGATTTTTCCGTTGCCCGATATCGTGAGGATGGAAGCCTTGATAAAAGTTTTAACTTTGATGGGCTCCTCACCACTCAAATTGGCAGTGAGGACGACGAGGCGCAGGCAATAGCCCTCCAAACGGACGGGAAAGTTGTCGTTGCCGGATATAGCTACAACGGTCTGGATACTGATTTCGCATTGGTACGATATAATGAAGACGGCAGCCTCGATATGGGTTTTGGGCTCGGAGGGATAGTAAGCTTACCCATGGGAAGCGGAGATGACGCAATCCATACCCTTGCCGTCCAGGAAGACGGCTCAATTCTCATTGGTGGAACATCCGGTGGGGTGGCAGCCGTGCTTCGTATCGCGAGTGATGGCTCGCTGGACACATCCTTTGGTCATGAGGGGGTTGTTTTTTCTGATGGAGAACAGGAGTCAGTTATCTATGACTTGTTGATTCAGGAAGATGGCGGAATACTTGTGAGTGGGTTTTCCAGAGACGAGGATGGCAGGAAAACACTTCTTCTCAGGCGCTACTTGAGTAGTGGGTTGCCTGACTTGGCCTTTGGCCTTGCTGGAGCAGCGGATGTTGAGCCCATTTATACAATGGAAACTGCTGCAACGTCAATTACTCAGCAGGAGAATGGTGATATACTGGTTGCCGGATCTATGGGAAGAGGACGCAGCCAGGATATCGCATTGTTTCGTTTTTCGGCTCAAGGACTATATGATCCTTCTTTTGGTGTCAAAGGAATGGTGAGCCGTGATATTAACGGTGAAGCTGACGGTGTCTACGATATCGTTTCAGTTCCAGACGGGGTTGTCGTCGGCGGTTATGCGACCACAAATGGCTTGAAAGACTTTGTTCTGTTGAGGTATTCATTTGGCCAGGAAGCTCCTCAGTTGAATGCAAATGAAAATGGAACCAAGGAAGGCAACTTACACATTGGAGAACAAATTGTTGAACAACGCTACGTGGACTCTGAGGTTTTAAAACGCATAGAAGCTACAAATATTCCTGAGATATCTGTTACGACAACGGCCATCAGTTCTTTTGACGATACGGCATACAGCGTGGCTGTACAAGAAGATAATAAAATCGTACTTGTTGGTTCAAGTGGTGATGATAGGTTGAAAAGTTTTGCAATTGCACGATATAAATCTGGAGATGAGGCTACAGCCTCAGTAAAAAGTTCTGGTGCCACGAGTGCCTTTATTGTGACCACACCGGTAACGGAAATTACCAGAAACAGCGCATTTACAGGTGGTACTATTCTTCCCGGTTCTGGACTGTCTTTTACTTCTCGGGGGGTTGTTTACAGTATTGCTCCGTACCCTCTGGTATCAGGTGCCACAGACCCGAGTAAGCCTGATCCTCAACCGGGGACTGTAGGGCCCATGATTTCAAATGCCAAGCCTAGTGGACAATTATCGGCTGGAACCACATCGACAATTCTTTCCGTTAGTACAGATGTTACAGCTGAATGTCGCTATAAACTTTCAGCAAGCGGCCTCACCTTTGCTACTATGGATAAAATGTCCACAACAAATTCAGTAACCCATAAGCAGAATGTGTCCGGATTGAGCGATGGGAAACAGTATAAATATTCTATTCGTTGTAGAAATAATACGACACTAGCAACGAATCAAAAAGATTTTCCCATTGAGTTTTCGGTTGCTTCAGCAGGCGACAGCAAGGCAGTTTCCGGGGCTAAAGTAACACAGCTAATGACTGGTGCATCCCTAAATCCTGAAACAAAGAAATTGACAATCCCAGGGGCTGTTGATCCTGTTGAGAATGGAAAAACAGAAAATGGATCCGGAATCGGCTCCTATAGTTCCATCATTAAAGAGCTTTCTATTGGAACTCGTTATTATCTTCGAGCGTATGCGGTTACTTCCAGTGGCACAGTCTATTATGGGAATCAGCTCACTTTTGAAACAAAGGATGCCTGTTTTATTGCCACTGCGGCATATGGTTCACTTGCCCATCCGCATGTGACCATTCTACGAGAGTTTAGGGATAGATTTCTTAATCAGTTTTCTCTGGGTAGGGCGCTTATTGGAACCTATTATCAGTATTCACCTTCTTTTGCAAAGGTGGTCGATGATTTTCCGATTTTACGTCCATTTGTTCGGGTGCTATTAATGCCGTTTGTAGTCGGGAGTTATATAGTTCTGAATCTAGGACCTATTCTAGGAGTGTTGTTTGCCATTCTGGCGGGTACTTTTTTGTTTTTTGGCTTGTGGTGTTTGAAGTCGGGACGGAAAGTCGTTTTGTGATTGAGCAGACTGCATGTAGCTTTCGTAACTTTTAGCAGTGCTCTACTTCCTGTGCCAGGGATGTTTATTCCTGAGAAACACGGAATACTTCTTCGATTGTTGTGATGCCATTCAATACCTTGTCTGCTCCATCACGGCGAAGAGTTATCATGCCGTGTTTTACTCCCAGCTCCTTTATGGAGTTGGAATTGGCGGTGTTCAATACAAGATGTTTCATCTCCTGATTCATTAGTAAGAGCTCAAAGATTCCACAGCGTCCTTTAAATCCTGTATGATGGCATTTGGCGCACCCTTTTCCGCGATACACCATTTTTCCTTCCATTTCTTCTTCTGAAAGCCCTAGTTTCTTCATTGCGTCAGGATCGGGAGTGTATTTTTCTTTACAATTTGGACAGATGATACGAACCAGACGCTGAGCCAGGATAGCATTAATGGAGGAGGCAATAAGAAAGGGCTCTATACCCATATCAATGAGGCGTGTAATAGCACTCGCTGAGTCGTTGGTGTGAAGAGTGGAGAAAACAAGATGCCCTGTAAGTGAAGATTGTATTGCTATTTTAGCAGTTTCGCTGTCGCGGATTTCACCAACGAGAATGACATCTGGGTCTTGGCGAACAATGGAACGCAGACCGGATGCAAAGGTGAGATCAATTTTCGGGTTGACCTGAACCTGACCAATACCACTGATTCTGTACTCAATTGGATCCTCAACGGTGATGATGTTGATGTCAGTATTGTTGATGGAAGTCAGTGCTGCATATAAAGTGGTGGTTTTACCACTTCCCGTGGGGCCGGTAACGAGAACAATCCCGTTTGCTGCTTTTATCTGTTCCTGAAACGGGGCAAAGCGGTCGGCGGGCATGCCAAGGTCTGTGAGCGAGAGGAGCACAGAAGATTTATCCAGTAGTCGCAGTACCACGCGTTCCCCAAAGGCAGTTGGTAGAGTGGATACACGGATGTCCACTTCCTTGTTTCCGACTTTCAGCTCGATACGCCCATCCTGGGGGAGACGTTTTTCTGCTATGTTCAATTTGGCCATCACCTTGATTCTTGAGATGAGAGCTGATTGAACATGTTTGGGCGGACTGAGCATATTATAGAGAATGCCATCGAGTCTTTGCCTGATTTTCAGAGAATTCTGGTAGGGCTCAATATGGATATCTGATGCCTTATCACGTACTGCCTGAGAAAACATCAGGTTGACAAGTCGAATAACAGGTGAGTCACTGGTGTCATCAAGGAGATCTCCTGTCTCCTCGATTTCAGTAAAAAGAGCTTCCGGATCTTCCTCATCAATATCCTGCATAACCTCTTCTGCTGTATTCTGGGTCATGTCATAGGCAAAGTTAATAGCTGAGATTATGGCCGCTTTCGGACAGAGTATTTGGCGTATTCCATGCTGGTTCAGAAGATGACGGAGCTCATCGCTTGCCTGATAGTTAAACGGATCGTTAATGGCAATGAAGGCATCGTCTCCTGTGGTAATTGGAACAATGATGTGTTTTTTGAGAAAAGCTATGGGGACAGTTGCGGTGAAATCCGTCTGGATATCAGCCGGGAGAGAGAAAGTATATTCCATCTCCAGCTTCTGACTAATTTTTTGGAGAAGGGTCAGCTCACTTTCAACATTTTTATGAGCAAAAGAACCTACCAGTGAGCTGCCTTTTTCCCGATGAAGTGCAAAAGCCTGCTGTACTTCTTCTGGTGGAAGCCCAAGTGTTTCAATGAAAAACTTTTCAGATTGTAGCATTATTACCTATTTCTACTCAACATTTTCTGGATATGGCCAGGTATCCTGTTGTTTAAGGAGCCGTTTAATATTCTTTTTACATATTTGTGTAAGTGGATTCTTTTTGAGACCTCTGCCTTCAGTATCACCCTCTTCAGCAGTATTGAGAGGAGTATCTATGACTTTCTGGTAATAGTCCAAAGCCCCTTTGATGTCTCCCTGGCGCTCGCATATGGTTCCGAGATTCATCAGCGCATAGGGAGAATCTGGATTAACTTCCAGTGCTTTTTTGAAGAATTCGCTTGCCTGTGGATAATTTTCTTCCTGTAGTTTTTGAAAGCCAAGATCGGAGAGCCTCATGGCATGATCAAGATTGATTTGTTGGTGGAGCTGTTCTTTTACTGCGGGCATCACCTTGTCCAGTTGTTCTTCCTTAGCCAGGGTGATGCTGGCCATGTCTGCGGGGTTTTTAACAATATGAGGTGTGATAAAGATGAACATATTTGTTTTCCTGTGCGTATCGGCTCGGTTTTTAAAAAGCCAGCCGAGAACAGGAATGTCGCCCAAAAGTGGCACCTGTGAACCACCTTCGGTTGCATCATGGCCAATAATTCCGCCAATGACAATGGTATCAGCATCCTGAACCAATACCGTAGTTGTTGCAGTTCGTTTAAAGGTGGTGGGGCGGACTCCTCCTTCACCCAACGATTTTATTTTACTGACCTCTGTTGCTATTTCAAGGCGGAGAGTGTCGGCCTGGTTGATTTGAGGAGTGATAGTCAAGGTGGTGGCAACATCCTTGTATTCATAATTTTCGTAGCCCCTTTCTGCGTTGTCAGCGGTGTTTGCAGTACTAAGATATGGGATGTTTTCTCCAACGCTGATTTTTGCTTCTTTATTGTCTGTCGTTAGGATCTGTGGCGTCGCAATTATATTTATGCTGGAGTCGTTTTTATATGCCTTGAGAACAGCAGCAATATTAGGGAATGTAATCCCTCCAATTTTTATGCCCTGTTGCAGGACGCCAAGAGTAAAGCCTTTACCAACCGTGGTATTGATCGCATCACCTATGTCAAAGCCAGAGTCTCCTCCAAAACCGCCAATCATGGCACCTGTGTCATCAGCGTATCCACCTATTCCCAACCATTTAACACCCACGTTAAAGTTGCTTTCAGTGTCCACCTCAAGAATCAGTGCTTCGAGATACACCATACGTCTTGGAATATCGAGTTTTTTTATAACACTTTCCAGGACCATGAATTCTGAGCGGGATGCGGTGATGATCAGAGAGTTTGTCTCTTCATCGGGCATTATTTTAACATCTTTTGAAATAGCAGGTGCTTTCCCGGGGCCTTTTAGTTTGCTTGTCTGTTGACCAGGTAGACTGGTGAGAACAGCGGCCAATTCCTTGGCTGTGGCATTTTGTAGATAGACTACTCGAATATTTCCTTCATCTTTTTCCGGCTTTGTATCCAGCATGGCCACAAGGCGTTTGACCCGCAGAATATCTCCAGGGCCGGCCATGACAATAAGGGCATTGATCCGATCATAGGGAACCACTTTCACTCCGGCATTGGATATGGAACCTTTTTTGGGTATGGCTGTGCGCTGAAAAATTGCGTTAATGGTTCTGGCTATGGTCGCCGCTGTTGCATGTGAAAGGGGGATTACCTCTAATTCATCACTGGAATAATCCACATCAAGTGCTTTTATGATGGAGAGAAGCTTTTGAATATTGGAAAGAGTGTCAGTAACGATCAGTATACCAGACTGGGTGTGGGCAATAACCACCGAAGTCTTGGAAACAAGCGGAGACAGGACTTTTTTCATTTCTGTCGGGGTTGTATGGACAAGGGGGATGAGCTGGGTAACAATTTTATCCTCTGGTCTGGAGATATCTCCATGGTGCAGAGTATCAATATTCTCTGTACGAGCCCTTACTGAAGGCATGATTTTTGTTATGACACCTGCCTGAACGGTGGTGAAACCATTCACAGCAAGCACTGATTCAAACACCTGATAGGCGTCCTTTTCCGAGATTTTAGTAGGTGAAATAATGGAGACACTTCCCTTGACGGCCTTGTCTATGATGAAGTTTTTTCCCGTAAGTTCACTGATGTATTTAATAAAAAGAAGGATGTCCACCTTGTCAAAATCTATGGTGATGTAGCGTTGGGCTTTTTGCACAGACGAGGGCGTGGCGGGCATCTTTTGAGGAGTGTCAGAGGCCATTGAGAAAGCGCTGTTCATTAAGGTGTGATAGCAGAGAATGAGCAGCAGTAATCCTGCTGTGTATGAACGAGTTCTGGTACGAAGAGAGATCATTGGTCTGTTTCCTGGGTATTGTCAGCCTTGAAAGTCATTTTTCGAAGGGGAGCAGCCTTTCTGGTTGTTTTCTCAGGTTCCTGAGGGGGGCGAACTACTTTCTTAGGTTTCGGTGGTTTTGCTCTGTCTGGTACCTGGCTGCTTTTGAGTTCTTCCATAAGCAAAATTTCATCTTTACCGTTGACCGTAAGAATTACTTTTCCGCGTTGCACTTCTTTAATTATGGCAGGACCTATTGCGTCGCCTTTATAGTAGATGTCTTGCCGTTTGTTTTTTCTCTGTCGGATAAATGCCCGCTGGGTATTGCTGTCACCGCTTATCGTGCCGAGTAGTACCAAGTCCAGGGATGTGGTCTCAAGCGGTTCTTGTGGGGGGGCTTTTGTCTTGACTTCCTTCTGTTCTATTTTGCCAAAGAGGCTCCTTCTGGTGATTACCGAATAAGTATCCTTTTTCCTGATTTGTGATCGTTTTGTGACCTGCGCAGCAGAAGATTTTCTGGGTTCACGTATGTTGGTGTAGTCAGGAACTTGTGTTTTCAGGTCTGCCGGCCTGTCCACCTCGAGCATCTGTCTAAGATTTCTGCAAAGGATTTCAACGCCTCCTACAACAAGACAGGTTACCAGAATAAATGAAACAATGGTGGAAGAAGGCTTGGACATAGTTGCTGGTCAGGTTTCAAAAGTAAAACGAGGTTTTTGTACTGTTCCCTTGAGGAGAAAGGGGACTGTGCCGCGTTTACGTTGTTTTTTAAGGAGAAGGATCATTTTTTTTGCGTGTGTGCTTTTTTTCAGGAGAGGTGGTAATGGTTCCAGCTCTCCTGAAAAAGAAACTCTTCCATCTTTAAGTGCTGAGTTAAATAAAATACTTCCTGAAAAATCACCTTTTAACTCTTTGCCGTGAAAGAGACCATTGCTGCATCTGAGGGTGTTGTTCGCAAGAGTAAAATCGGTGCTGAATTTTTTCAGGTTAATGGAATTTAACGAGAAAATGGGAAGTAGGAGGTCGAAAGTACCTTTTTCCAGAGTAAGCTGTCCTGTACCTTTTGTGCTATATCTGTCATTTTCCCAGACAGCGTGATATTCCCCGGTTGCATCAATACTGCCGGTTATTTTTCTTTTAGTGGCCCGTTCAAGGAAGGGGATACGGGCGGGGTCAAGGTGAGTCAGCTTGATATCTTTAAGGGTGAACTCCTTTTCTTCAGGACCTAGTATCAGGGAAAAGCCATGAACTCCGGAGAAGGCATCAAGCTTTATCTGGAACTGAGATGTAGGAGCCGAAAAAACAGGGCTGATGAGGACTCTGTCGATTGTGAAAAGCTCCTGTTTGTCATTTGTCTTCTTATTGGCTTTGAGTGTGTCCAGGGCAAGACTGAAAGGGAAGCTGTAATGGATTTGATCAATGCTGAACTCAGTGCCCGGCATGAGCCTGGAGAAACTCCTTTCGCAGTAAATGACAAGTTTATCAGCAGGAAAACGAAAATAAATCAATACACTGCCGAGGACAAGCGCATAGAGAAACAGGAATAACAGGAAAGATGTTTTGTTCTTCAAGGTGCTCATACTTTACTCGTAATCCTGTAGGTTGTTACTTGAATGACAACATTCAAGTAGCCCTTGTCTTTTCCATGTTCCTGGATGGAAATTCGATTAATGAATACGACATTTTTTTTTGACTCCAAACCTTTGAGAAAGCTCACCAGGCTGGCCGTTGTGATCCTTTGCAGTTTCATATCCACTCGTGATTCATCAAGGTCGCCTTCCGTTTCAACTTCACTGGGCTTCAGGTACTTAATATTACTCTTTACTTTGGAAAGTGCTGCCTGTTTCTCAATGTATGAAAAAAGAGTGAAGCTTTTGGGTCTTTTTTTGACACGTTCTCTGATGTTTCCTGACTGGAGCTTGAGGGTTTCGTACTCTTTCTGCATTCCTCGTATTTGCTGCAGTTCAGTATTCTTTCTAGCAATGGAGTTTTGCAGGACTTGCCGCGACTCCAGAAGTGGTGAAAAAAGAAAATGAAAGAGAAGGATGGCGACAACAAGAACAGTTAGACCGCCAAGCATACATTGTTCCTTTTGGGATATGCGGTGCCACCCACTTTTTTCAAGCAGAGCTCGAGTGTGTTTAACAACTGATGTGGAGTAGTGTCTCATGAGTCAGTTATTCCCAAGTCCAGCTTAAGCTCAAACCGTACTTTATTATCCTTAGGGTTCGTGTTGGCGGAGCTAATGGTGACAGATGTGATTTCTGTTGATTGCTCAAGACTCTTCTTCATTCTGTCTACAGTATGAAATGTGTCTGTAATTCCGGTGAGGCGTAAGCCTTTTGCCTCGTATACCATCCTGGTTAGTTGGACGTCCAAAGAAGTGGGAATACGTGTGGAAATTTCACGAAGGATGTGGAGTGCGGTATAGGGAAGCGTCGTTCCTTCTCCCTCTCCAGCGGAGATTTTTGCAGAGTTAATGGCAACTTGTAATTGTTGCAGTGGGGCCACGATTTTCTTCGTACCTGGAAGTGTTTCCGAAAATACACCGTTTATCTCTGCTACCAGGCTATTCCGTTGTTTTCGCAGCGAACTGGTGTCGTAGATAAGATACGCTAGTGTTGAGATAAGAGCAACAATGAGTGCAATTGAGGCAATTTGACCCATTCTGCGATATTTAGCCATGGTGTCAAAGGGAGCAAATTCCTCTCTGCAAAAGTTGAACTCCAGGCTTGCGTTTTCTTCTGCCGTGGCAAGGTTGAGGCAAGAACCCAGAAAGGCCGCATGTGCGGTTGTTTTTTGGGGAAGACCAGGTGGAAGAGGCAGCAATCCTCCACGACCACAGACCAGGCAGGGGGCACCGAAAGCTGCTTCTATCCACGATGTGGCCGAGGGGGCCTGAATGCCACTCCCTTCAATATATAAGGGGAGCTTTGCTGGTGCCATATCCAGTCCAAATGGTGCAAGAGTTTGTCGTACCGTAACTGCAAGTTCCTGGTAAGCTTCTGCACTATGTTCCATACCATGGATGGTGAGCTCTCCGTTCTCTTCATTCACACAAAAAGCTGTGTCCGATGCCACTTCAAAACCTAAAGGTTGAAAAGACAGGTGTCTTACAAGTTGTAGTCTTTTGTTTGATATTAGAAACAGCGTTGCATCTTCCAGCCTGAGGCTTATAAAAATAAATGCTGGTGGAGGCTGCCCGTTTTCCAGAATTTGTGCGATTGTGGGAAGGCCTGCAAGAAGAATTTTTTCAGGGAAAATGCCTTCACCGAGAAAAGCCTCATGCCAGCGAGTAAGCAGGCTTCGTTCAATCATAGCGGCAATTATTTCTGCTTCCTGATCCTGCCCTGGATTGATAATGGTGTCAAAGAGCATATCATCGATGGACCTGGCAATGGATTCTTCCAGCTCAAAAGGGAGAATTTGATTGATCGATTTCCGGTCGGAAAATGGCAGGGTAAGATTGCGAAAGAAAAAGAAGGATGCTCCAAATGCAATACGGCAGGTACAATCACTACAATGCAGTACAGTCGTTAATTCTTTAATAATCTCTTCTGGTTCTTTTTCTCCAATGACTACTATTGCAGAATCAAGAACCTCCTGTGGCTTTCCACTGCTTAGAAGCACGGCCGTCAGCAGGTCGCTCTGTATCACTATGGAGAGGAGTCGTTGTGCCATCCGGTTAGTTACTGTCCCATCGTAAAAGGTTTATTTTTCCATTTGCGCGTTCCATCGTCGCCTGTACTGTTTTTTTTTGGGTAACCATGGTGGAAGTGGCTTTAATCGTGAAGAAGTGGCTGATAGTTACCGCTCTGTCTTCTGGTAGTTCAATATCACCCGGAAAGGATGGAACCTGCTTATACCATTGAATGCTGTTTAGTTTGTCTCGATTGTTTTCATCTTCCCGAAAATCAATCATCGCCTCTGCCGTTTCCTTGGTGAGGTCCCACTCCAGTGCCTGGAGAAGGAGAACATCGGCGGTGTTAATATTAATCTTTCCGTCAGAACCCCATGGAGTGAGAAGAGGTGCCAAGCCTGGTTTCTCTTTAGTGCCATAGAGAAGCTCCTGTGTAATTCCTTTAACAAGGAGTAACTCTTCCAGGGACTCTATGGGGCCGTTTTTGCAAGAATAGGGAGGAATTAAAGAGCGGTAGTAGCCTTCTTCTGCTCCATACTCCTCTTCTCCATCCCCACTGTCCGTCCAGTCTATCAGTGCATCAATGATTTCTCGGGCATCTCCGTCTTCCATAACAAAGGGCTCGGCACGAAGTAATCTCCAAAGAACATTGCGGACAGCCTTGGCGTGATTTTCCTGTTTTTTCCTTTCTGTCTCAATGTCAGTCCCTTGCGTCTGGTTGGTACTTTTTTGTATAGCAACGGCATTAATTTGAAATTTACCACTTTCGTCTTGAACCTCAAGCTCTATATTACCGGAATCAAAAAGAGTTGATAGGTCTTCATCGGTAAGTAGTGCCCATGAATCATACAGGGAATCAAAGCTGTTGTCATCGAGATCAGCTAAAAGCAGTTGTTCGGCAATACCTATTCCTGATCGTGCCATTTCGGTCAGTTGAGTAAAGTGGCCCAGGTTACCTGAAAAGATATATCCTTCTCGCATTTTCCGATTGAACTGTAGAGTGATGGCTGACAATACACTCACCAGACTGATAACGATAAGCAGGGCCATTCCCCTGTTGTTTTTTAATGCTTGTGGCCGCATGGGTAATGAAAAAGGTAAATGTTGAAGGTGATAAGGCACCACATTTTTCTGCGATCACGCTGGATTGCGATGACTGATACGCAATCCAGCTTGTCTGCGAAAAGCTGCGACATTCTGTAGCAGGTACAAAGTCAGTGGTTTACAATTGTAAGTCGCTTCCCCCGTAAGCAGTTACCAGTAGCAATGTACTGGATATCTGGCGAAATAAAAATAGTTTTGTCATTACTCAGCGATGATTCACAGGAAGAATCAAAGCTGTTTTGAAGAGAATCCCGTTATCCTTTTCTTCCCTATGGGAACTGCCATCAGCGAAGCGTAAGCTAATTGAAATACGTTCCGGGAGTTTAGGGGGCTTGCCTGCCGCATTTTTGGGATCCCATTCTGTTACCTCCTCTTCATCACTGTTTTGGTAATCAAAGGCCACTTCAAGCAGATTTGTGCAAAGAAGAAGCTGACTGCTTGTCTGCTCTTCTTCATCGAATTCTGTAAAAGCGGGTTGTTCTGAGCGAAAGAGCTGGAGGGTTTTTGTCTCGGGATCTTCCTGTACCAGGTATTTGATAGTGGTGTATCCTGTGAATTTCTGTTTTGGATGAAGGCGCAGGGAAGCACTTGAAGTGAACTCCAGGTTGTCAGCACGGTATTCGTTAATTGTGTCGGTGTGTCCTGTGAAAACCATATCCCTGGTTGGATAAAAGGATTCGAGGTCATCGTGTATTCGTTCCATGGCAATTTTCGCCATGGAGTACGTCGTTGATTGTGAGCTGGCACTGTTTATGATGCTGAAGCTGGCGTTAAAGGAAGAATAGGCAAGGCTGATCACGATGGAAAAGATGAAAATAGCCATCAGAATTTCAATGAGAGTAAACCCGTGTTGCTTTCCTGATCTCATTCTTTGATGTTCCTGTAGCTTTCAAGCTGATAACTGTAGGTGCCATCTCCCCAGGTAATGCTCATGCTGAGGTGAAGCATTTTACCTTCAAGTTTTTGTAAGATGTCTGAATTTCCAAAGGATGCTTCTTCCGTCTGGAGTTTCCAGGAAAATCCAGGAAATTCTTCTCCAAAATCCCCTTCAGAGGAAATTATTTCATCCCCGGACAGGATTTCGGCCATCTTCATTCGTGCCAGAAGAGGAGCATGGGTGTTAAATCGGGTTTCTGTGGCGAGAGCAACACTCGCCGATTGAGAGCCAAAGAGACTGGTCAGGGCGATTGCGAGAATGGCTATTGCTATCATCACTTCGAGGAGGGTGAATCCTCTTTGCTGCACAGGTGGTTTTCTTGTGGTAAAAATCATATCCACCAAATTCGTCTAGTCAAAGTTAGCCGTTCCGTCAATGGTTTTAATAGTGAAGAGGAAGGGGGAGATGAGCAGACTGATGCTCTTGTTTTGTGCGTTTGAAAGACGGATGATGGTTTTGTCCATATAGCCATGCTTAGATATCCAGATTCCTTCCTGCATCGGATCCTGTTCTCGGCTGCTATTTGCCTGTTTAATCAGGTCTATCCTTATCCCTGAGGGGAGAGTGACCGAACCACGTTTTGTTTTTATTTCTTCAGCTATTGCATTATTTTTGCTTGCTGTTCGGTACCAGAGTTTCCTCTCCGCAGAATCGAAGAAAACGAGCTGTGCCTCATTGTCTGCAACCGCCCTGTTGCGGCTGCTGGTAATAAGGGCGATGACTTTTCTTGATCCTGCAGCAAGCTCATCACTCACCATTGAGTTGCGAAGAGCTGGTATACTCATGGCAAGGCTGATTGCGATCAGTAGGCAGACAATAAGCAGCTCTAGAAGAGTAAATCCACGGTTTGCTGCAACCTTGGTGAAGAATTCATCCTGCAATGATTATTCGATTTCCCAGTTGTTGATGTCAGCGTCAGTGCCCTCACCACCAGATTCGCCATCGGCCCCATAAGAGATGATGTCGAAGTCGGAGTGGATGCCGGGGCTCAGGTAGATGTATTCTCTGTTCCACGGGTCTTTGGGCACTTTTCCTTTCTTCATGTATCCACCATCACGCCACTTGGGAGGAAGTTTCCCAGTGGAGGGGGCTTCAACCAGAGCCTGTAGCCCCTGCTCGGTGCTGGGGTACACACCGTTGTCAAGCTTATAAGATTCGAGTGCTGTTTCCAGCCCGCTTATCTGGGCTTTGGTCATGGTTCGTTTTGCTTCCTCCGGACGGCCCATGATTTTTGGCCCCACATATCCGGCGAGAATCCCTATGATTACCAGCACCACAAGAAGTTCAATTAAGGTGAAGCCTTGTTCCCGAGTAGAGTGTCTCATGTATTCCTCTATGAAGTAGTGTCGAAATCAATAGTTACAATTACCGAGTCTGGTATCTGTTGAGCCACAACTCGAATATTTGTTCGACTTGCTTGTTATATCATTTGATTCATTTCAAAAATTGGAAGCAAGATCGAAAGTACCACAAATCCAACAGCAGCTCCCATGGCGGCAATCATAACAGGTTCGATCAGTGATGTCATGCCAAGGATTGCTGCCTCCACTTCTCTTTCGTAGCTCGTTGCAATTTTTTCAAGCATACCTTCAAGTTGCCCACTCTGCTCACCAACGCTTATCATTTGAATAAATACAGGTGGAAACCAGACTGAAGTTTCAAGGGCGTGGCTCATGCTTTTTCCCTTTTGAATCTGCTCCATCGCATTGTCGAGAACATCTTTAATCAGGCTGTTATTGACGATGGAGCTGACTATCTGTAGAGAAGTAATAAGCGGAACTCCACTATTAAGAAGGCTACCAAGGGTGGAGGCAAAACGAGCCAGGACGATCTGTCTGGTGAGCTTCCCCACCCCAGGAAGAGTAAGTTGCATCCTGTCCCAGAATCGTGTGCCGGTTTCGCTGGCTAGAAACAAACGAATAAAGATGATTATAAGAAAAAGGAAGCCTGCCACCAGCCACCAATATTCACGCAGGGTGTCACTTGCCATAATAAGAACTCTTGTGGGCAGGGGCAGGGCACGTTCCATATCTGTAAAGACCTGTGTGATGTTGGGAACGATATAGGCGATCAGAAAAAAAAGGATTCCAGTTCCGATAAAAGCCATAAAAATTGGATAAACGAGAGCAGCCTTTAATTTTCCTTGTAATGCTCGCTGTTTCTCGCCGAAATCGGCCAGCCTTTCGAGTACAATATCAAGAGATCCAGATGCCTCACCGGAGCGAACCATATTGATATAAATATTTGAGAATAACCGTGGATGTTTTGCCAGGGAGTTTGTTAAGGTGCTTCCCTCGTTGATGGAATCACGTATTTGAGCCAGCACACGTTTCAGTGCAGGAGAGGTGCTTTGTTCAATGAGTGAGGCAAGAGCATTAATAAGAGGAATCCCGGCACCAAGGAGGGTGGCAAGCTGTCTGGTGAAGACTTGTATCTCTTCCGCCTTAACACGGTCAAAGAGGACTCCTCCTAAAAATTGTTTTTTGTTTACCTCTTTTTTATCAAGACTCTCCCGAATGCTTACGGGATACTTTCCTGTTGCCCGCAGTTTATTGCGTGCATTGCCTTCGTTGTCGGCATCGATAAGTCCCTTGCAGGATTTACCATTTTTGCTCAGAGCTTTGTACTCGAATACTGGCATTGGAGGTTCTTGTTGAAGCGTTTTTGGTTAAAGGTAAGTGCTCACAGGGCGTCGCATCTTTCTGCGGCCACGCTGGCTTGCTATGACTAATACGCGGGGTCATCCTGCTTGCTACGTTACTCTTATTTAATTATAATTTCAGGGATTGCAAAAGTAAATCGCATATTCTGTGAGTGCTTAGGTATATTGAAAAAAACAGACACAAATCATCATAAACTAATACACTTAGAGCGCCTTAGTATAAACGAGAAGAGTTGGAATTGCGAATTGTTTTACCAGGTCAGTTTTCCTGAACTATGACTTGTTGAGAATGCCTCTTGTTTTGATTTAATTTTACTTTATTGTGAGTGTTGAAGAAAAGAAAAAAAAATGGTCATTTTGAATCTATGGCGGTAATATACTGAAAAATCAGCTATAGGATCTTACAGGCAACGAGAGGTGGTGGTTTCTTGTGAGGTTCCTTGTATCGGTGCACTATAATGTACACAAAATATTTTGGTCTTAAGGAAAAGCCATTTTCCATAGCTCCAGATCCCCGTTACCTCTACATGAGTGAATTGCATAGGGAAGCTCTGGCTCACCTTCTGTATGGAATCAGCGGTGACGGTTGTTTTATTCTCCTTACGGGCGATGTCGGCACCGGGAAGACAACAGTGTGTCGTTGTCTGCTCGCGCAGCTACCAGAAAATACAGATGTTGCTCTTATCGTTAACCCTCGTCTTTCCGCTCTTGAACTTCTTGAGACTGTCTGCGATGAATTTAAAATACCAATAGAGGAAAATGAGAAGAGCTTAAAAACGTATATCGATAAACTTAACGTGTATCTTTTAGCTGCTCACGCCAAAGGGCGGAATGTTGCTCTTCTTATAGATGAAGCACAAAACTTGAGTCTGGATCTCCTTGAACAGTTGCGTCTGTTAACCAACCTGGAAACAGATCAAAAGAAGTTGTTGAAGATTGTTTTGCTCGGGCAGACCGAATTGAGAGAAATCCTCAATCGGGAGGATGCTGCTCAAATCAATCAACGTATAACCTCACGGT
This sequence comes from uncultured Desulfocapsa sp., assembly GCA_947311435.1. GTDB lineage: Bacteria > Desulfobacterota > Desulfobulbia > Desulfobulbales > Desulfocapsaceae > Desulfocapsa. The sequence continues at coordinate 42,012 of CAMZKT010000029.1, read as the reverse complement.
ACCATCTTCTTCCTCTTGATAAAGAAAACACAGCCAACTATATTAACCACCGCCTGGGAGTGGCTGGTGAGGCCAATTTGATTTTTTCAAAAAGCGCTCTTGAAAGTGTGTATGAGCATAGCTGTGGAATTCCACGCCTGATAAATGTGCTCTGCGACCGCTCGCTTCTAGGAACCTATGTGGAAGAAAAGTATCTGGTGAGCAAGGGGGTTGTGAAAAAAGCTGCACGTGAGGTGCTGGGTGGTGTTGAGAGAAAAAAAACCGGACAGCAAAAAGGGCAGCAAACACTGATAATTGTCTTACTCGTACTCCTGTTTTTAATGGGAGTGGGAACAGTGTCCTACTATTCAGCCAGTCAGAGTAGGGTGGCAGGCAGGATTGATCCGGTGTCAGTAGAAGAAGCAGTTGGTGTACAGCAGGTTGACATGCAGAGTGGGAATTTTAAGAAAGCACATGAGTTGACAAACGAGCTTCCAGTCGTAGAACCGGAGACGCAGAAACAGGTAAAGAAAAAGAAAAGAGTGCGTATTCGGATAGCTCGGCTGGAGATAAGCGATTAGTGCTACTTTCCGTAATACCTTTCAGTTTTCTCATAACGCATAATCGTGGAATTGCTAGCCAGGCTGGGTAAGTCTTTTGTGGTTTTTATCACAAATCCACAAAGAACTCATGAAGTACTCAAGGGGGAGAAGCCTAATTGTCTTATATATTGGAAGCACTGAAAAAATCTGACAAGGAGCGACGGAATGAGGAAATTCCCAATCTCAGGGCAGACCACTCGCAGCTCTCTTTGAGAATGGGTGGGCGAAGGCAGGCCGATTGGCGTTTTCCCGGTGTTGGTGTTTTCGGAGTATTGCTTGCAGGATTGTCTTTCGGATGGTGGCTCTCTGTCGAGAGACAACCATTACAGGTTTCGGATGTTCCAGTGGAAGATTCTCCAGTGGTCTCCGAGCGGGAAAACTTTCAAGGGCAGTCTTCCGGCGTTTTGCCAAAATCCGTTCAAGTGGAGTCCGAGGTTCAAGGAGAAAAAGAGATGACTGCTCTTGAGCTTGCGACCATGAATGAAAGCATCGTTTCTACGATTGTTCCCAGGAAAGAAGCTGAAGTACCGGAGACTGTTCTGTTGTCCCAACAAGCTTTGGAAAAACAGCCGCCTCTTCCACCACTTCTGGAAGACCTGCCAGTATCTGTCAGAGCCCGGATTCCGGATCTCAGCTTTGCCGGGCATGTCTATTCCCGACTGGCCTCAAAACGTCTGATCATCATCAACAATCGTATTGTGCGGGAAGGTGATTTGATTTCAAACAGCTTCGTCTTGCAGGAAATTATTTCAGGAGGAGTCATTTTACAGTATGAAGGCTCCACTTTCAGGGTAAAACTCTTTTGATTTCTCCGATCGAACAATTTTTTGCCTGGTTTGGAGGGCAATCCCGAACCATGCAGTTTATTACAATATCCGGTTGGAGCTTTTTCTGCGGATCCGTGCTGACTTTCTTGCTCACATGGTTTTTTCTTCACAAACAAAAAAATAGTGCTCTTGCAAGATGTACTGCCACTGGTGATTTTGAAAAACAGGTGCTTGAGGAACGTATTGCCACAGGCTTACTGGTGTGCGAGACCATGCGGCAGCAATTTGATAGGGTGAACCGGGAGAGTGAATTGCAGGTTGAAAGAATTTCAACCCTACACAAACAGCTTTCCCTGCAGCAAAGCGAAAATGCGCGACTTCAAACCCGCCTGGAACAGGAACAACTGCATGCCGCAGAAAAAATGGATCTGCTCGATGATGCGAGAGAGCAGTTACGACTTCAATTCGCTGAGCTTGCCACCTCAATTCTCGAAGAAAAAAGTGCCAGTTTTACCCGAGAGAGTCAGGAAAAGCTCTCTGTTCTGCTCAGCCCTCTTCGCGACCAGCTCAGCTCATTTCGTAAAAAAGTCGATGCTGTGCATCATGAGGAAACGCGGGACAGGGCAGCGTTACAGCGTGAAATTTCCTCGCTGAGAGATCTGAATCAGCAAATGAGTGAAGAAGCTGTTAACCTGACTCGTGCCTTAAAGGGTGACAAACAGATTCAGGGGGCATGGGGGGAACTCGTGTTAGAAAGAGTGTTGGAACAGTCTGCGTTGAGAAAGGGGGTTGAGTATGAAACGCAGGCAGTTTTCAGGGACAGGAAAAATAGGTTTCAACGTCCAGACGTTATAGTTCATCTTCCAGAACATCGTGATATTATAATTGATTCTAAAGTGTCGCTTGTTGCTTGGGAACGTTATGTGAACTCTGAAGATGATGATCAACGATCTACTTTTCTAACTTCCCATGTTCGGGCAATCAGAGAGCATGTCAAGAATTTGCATGGAAAAGACTACACATCACTCAAAGAAATAAGGAGCCTTGACTTCGTCCTCATGTTTATGCCGATTGAGGCAGCTTTTTTGGCGGCATTCCAGACAGATGATAAACTGTTCATAGACGCTGTAACTCAAAAAATTATCCTTGTCAGTCCTACAACGCTGCTGACAACTCTCCGCACAGTGGAGAGTATCTGGAGGTATGAAAAGCAGAGTAGGAATGCAGAGGAAATTGCAGAACGAGCGGCAGCTCTTTATGATAAATTTTGCTCATTTACAGAGGACATGACACGGATGGGTAAACAGATAAGTGGGCAGCAAAATAGTTATGATAGTGCCTTGGCACGCCTGAGTCGCGGGCGTGGCAATTTGATTTCCAAAGTAGAACATTTCCCTAAAATGGGTGTAAAAGTTAAAAAACCATTATCCATAAAGTGTTGCGAATGAAGAGGAGGTTGGTTCTTAGTGTTTGATAATGATTATTGTTCTTTACAAAGGAGGGAAAGTGCATAATAGTGGTGCATGTGAATAATGTCCGGTGGGATGACTATGGATTTGGAAAAATAAGGAGAATGATTATGTGTCAGGAAGTAAAAAAAACGTGTAGTTGTGGGAAAAAAGAAGCTTCATTTCATCTACGGGATAATGTCATGAGTCAGGAGGTAATAAGCATCTTGTACTGTCCCTTGTGTTCTGTTGATAAGAGTTTCGACAGGGAGGTCATGGTGCGTGATAATGGCTGGATTATTGAATATGATATGGATTTGGTGAGGATGTTTGCTATTACTAAGCTAAGCATGGATCCATCCCATGTGAGTCCTGAATATATCTTTGATGAAGGCTATGCAACCTGGCGTGAAATGTATCCTGGTGAGACAGAAGATATTACTGAAGAACGAAACGCAATAATTTCTATGAAAGAGAGTGACCCCAAGGAGTACCTTACTGCCATTAATTCCTGGGCAGTGGATAGGATTCAACGATTGAAGAATGAAGGGTGGCGTAAGGCAGTACATTCCTGCTGATTATGGGGGAGGGTGATGGCAGTTGCCTGCTGGAATAGTAAGCGTTGGCAACTGCAGAGTCCATGGGTACATTCCTACGAAAAATAGGGTTCCCGGAGATCATGAATACGTTGTGCTATCCTGTTTTCTTTCTCTGGCTGTCTAAAATAAATCATACTTTTGGCCCAAAACTTTGGTGCGTTGCCACTTCGATAGCCAGCGCAGTTCGTGCATGCATGTCCATTTCTTTTCCTTTTTCTTTGCACCAGGCAGGAAAAGTATCGGGGTCTATAAAGACTTTCATAACAATATCTCCGCAGGATTCCACTTTTTTCACCATGGCCTCTGCTTTGAGTAGCCAATCCGAATACTTTCCCGGGAGCATGTGGCTGTCGGTGAAGAGAGTTTTGAGTGTGTCCCAATCTTCTTCCTTGTACCAGACCATGGCTTGTATGGATGGCTCCTGGTTCTTTCGTTGTGTCGTTTTGCTCATCTGTAGTTTCTCCGGAGTAATTCGTTCTTTTTATTGTAATAGTCCAGCTTCATTGAAGAATTTGATCGCCCCGTTATGAAGTGGTGCTGAAAGTTCTGTAAGCATACTCTTTTTAGTGAGATTGTGGAACGCCGGGTGTTCATGTTTGAATGCTTCAAGGTTTTCAAAAACCTCTTTGGTAACAGCATAAACCACATTCTCAGCGACTCTGCTGGAGGTGCACAGGGTTGCCTTTACACCGAAAGTTGTCACATCCTGTTTGTTGGCCACTCCGGGGTAAAGGTCTATGGAAATGGTGGTGGGTATATAATAAGGAGAGGATTCCAGGAGGCCGTCAATACCTGTGATATCAGCAATAATCACTTTTCTGGAACCAGAAGTTACTTCTTTTATCGATACGGATGGATGTCCGACTGTATAGAAAAAGGCATCAATTTGATTGTCCTGGAGCAGCCCTGCAGATTCTGATGCCTTGAAGGATTTAGCTTGTATGTCTTTTTGGTAATCTATCCCGGCAGCACTGAGGGCATCAATGGCATTTTTTCTGTGGCCGGAACCGAGATTACCGATGTTTACCCTTTTCCCTCGAAGATCCGAGATGTTTTTTATGCCGCTATCGGATGCTGCAATAAGTGTTACAGCTTCAGGATGGAGTGAAAAGACAGCCCTGAGTTCCGTCTGAGGCCCCTTGTCCTTCCATTCAGCTATTCCGTTCAGTGCTTGAAACTGACGGTCAGATTGAACAAGGCCGAAATCCAGGTCGTCAGTCATAAGTGCATTTATATTAAAGACAGAGCCACCGGTAAGCTCAACTATTGCACGGATCCCGTATTCTTTTTTCTTCCTGTTGACCATCTTGGCAATGGCTGCACCAGTCGGATAGTAGACGCCTGTTATGCCACCTGTGCCAATGGTCACAAAAGTGGATTTTGCATCGGCGGGTTGAGTGCTCAGTAATGTGCTAAGAAAGAGAATCGTTATAAAAAGAGATAGATTTTTCATGTTGCTCTCGAGCTTGTGAGGTTGGCACCTGAATCCTGAAACTGTCAATCCCGTGTGGCTTGGAAAATGAAAAATGTATATTCACCCACTTTTTTGACGTGCAGAATTTACGTGTCAGTAATTGCAGATAAGCGATGAGAGAATGATAGCATTTGAGAAGCTTATTTTCTACATGATCTTTACTTTTGTGAAGAATAATTCTCAATGGCTTTTTTGGTTTTTGGGCAAGAGAAAAGCTACAGGTTCAGCTCAGGATGGATCATGGCTGCCAGAATGAATAGGTCGTGTTGGCCACCAGACGATCACCCGCTACAAGGAGGAAGACATTCTCTGTGTTGATTGGCCCTAAAGAGACGATGCGTTGTGCCTTTGACTGCACTTCAGCATGGACTGTGAAACTACAGAGTGTAAGCAGAAGGGGGAAAAAGCAGTATAGAGAAGAAGATTCTTTTGGAGAAGATTCATCTATCAGCCAGGACGATGGCAGAAATAACAGTGGGCAAGTAAGGCTCGAATCGTACAGGTGGTTCGAACCTTAGTGACTTTACCCGTGGATAGTAACAAAATACCATAAAGAGGGGAGTTTATAGCTTCAATTTGGATTTCATTTTTTTGAGTGTTTTTTCGCCAATCCCTTTAACATTCAAAAGATCTTTACTGCTTTTGAACTTTCCGTGTTTTTTACGGTAGGAGATGATGTTTTTTGCTGTTACTGGCCCTACGCCTGGGATTAAAGCCAACTCTTTTGCGGTGGCTGTATTAATATTGATTTTTCCTTTGGCAGATTTTGTGTTCTGCTGTTTCTTTGCAGCTTTTTTCTTGGATTTATCCGCTTTTTTTGTTTTCTTTTCCTTGGTATCTTTCTTTTTTGTATCAGTTGTTGTGCTATCTGTCGTGCTTTTGGCTACAACAGCTTGAGGGGGGACAATGAAAGCTACTGCAATGAGGAAGGTGAAAAGGATACAAAGTGAACGCAATTGCATTGGAATACTCCTTGGATGTGATTGATAAAGTTCCTGTACAATACTTGCTGCCGAAATTTGACTATCCACTGGTAATGATAGTCAAAAAGGAAACGATCTGCACGGGATATTAAAAAAAAGTTATAACTGCTCACAGAGGGCGAGTATTTTCTCGGCCACGCTGGTTTTCGAATGTAAGCCGATGAGCTCTGTGAGGAGTTAGCATCTGTCTTTTGCAGTATCAATATATTTCGAGAAGCTCAAGGCTTCGCTGTAATCGTTGTGTGAAAAAAGTCACGATCTCAGGGTAGTACGCCAATCCTTTAAAACAGCACTCCTGCCCATATTGAACTGATACACACTCAACGGAAAAGTTCATCTCCTCAAGGCTTGTACGCCAGCTGTTTGCATCTCCCATTAAATCTTCTTCGGCGTGCATACCTGCCAGATACATCATGGGGATTATACGAACAACTTTATACTGATTATTTAATTGCAATCGTTTTATTCCAGCCAGTACGGCTTCATGGTCGGGTATTCCTTCAATGGCGGCTGTCAGTACATTGGGATAACGGTCTCTGACCAGGTGCTCCAGTCCAAGATAGGCACTGTGCACCGGGTCTGTAACCAGAGGTGTACCATGGACTGCCAGAATGTTGAGTCCCTGTGCCGGTGTGAGAAATTCATTTTCAATAACCGCGAGAGTTTCTTTAACAAAATTCCAGCGGTGAAGAAGGGTTTCGCTTAAAATGATTCGTAATCCGGGGAAATATTCACAGGTCTCAGCCATCTGCTGGTACTCTGTACCTGGAAATATATGAAGAGGTTGAACCACAGCTGTACGAAAACCGGCTGCTTCAACCTGTGCAAGGGTTTCGATTAAGGTGGGGATTTTTTGTGTTCTACAGAGAATACTGGAGCTGTAGGCCCAAAAAACTTCGTATCCCGGGAATTGTTTGTCCAGATGCTGCCGGAAAATCTCGAGTGGTATTTTTGCATTACTACTGGTACCAAAGGCCACAGGAATAATGGCGGGCTTTTCTTTGAGTTTTGGGGCTCGTAATTTACGACCGATATATCCGTGTCGATTCATAGCGTTATTTGTCCTTCAGGAGAGGAATCTTTAAAAGGGTGATAGAAGATTATCCAATTTTGTCTGTTTCAAAGTCAAGCGCAATCAGTTTACTGTACGTTCCCTGTTTTTTAAGAAGTTTATGATGGCTTCCCTGCTCGACAATACGTCCTTTGTCGAGGACAATGATTCGGTCGGCCCGCTGCACGGTTGAGAGTCGATGGGCAATGATAAGAACAGTCTTTTCTGCAAAACAATGTTCAAGCGGTTGTTCCAGAAGATTTTCAGTCTTGGAGTCAATGGCTGAACTTGCTTCGTCCAATACCAGAATTGATGGGTTTCGGCACAGCACTCTGGCAATGGCGAGAAGTTGTTTTTCTCCGGTGGACATGGTTTGTCCTCCCTCGCCTATAACAGTATCCAGGCCTTGTGGAAGATTTGAGACGAATTGATCGAGTTGTGTCTGTTGAAGGAGTTTTTTTACTTCTTTACGTTGCTTTCCTGTATCAAGAACAATGTTGTTGAAGAGAGTGTCCTGAAGAATGAGCATTTCCTGCATCACTACGCCGATCTCTCTTCGTAGGTGATTGTGTGGAATATCGGGAAGGGAAAATCCGGCAAGACTGATATGGCCGCTATCCGGTGTGTAGAATCGGAGCAGAAGGTTTATAAGTGTGGATTTCCCACTTCCCGTTGAACCAACTATGGCCACGGTTTCTCCCTGTTTCACGCTAAAATTTATATCATGGAGTACCGCATGGTCAGTGAGATAGGAGAAATTGACGTTTTTAAAACAGAGCTCTCCGGTAAGAGACGGGAGCTTTATTTGACCATGCTGAAGACTTGTCTGGTTTTCAGCTTCGGTATCCAATAAGTGAAAAATACGTTCGGCAGATGCAAGTGCAGATTGAACAATGGAGTATTTTTGAGAAAGTTCACGCAGGGGTTGAAAAAAAAGACGCATATATGAAAGAAAAGCGACCAGTTCACCAAGGCTTAATTGGTTTTGGATGATTTGGCCGCCACCGTACCAAAGTATAAGAGCGATGGCCAGTGAGCTCATAAGTTCGGTGATGGGCATAAACATGCCAAAGAGACGAATCTGCAGCAGGGTTTTTTTCAGGTAGCCGTCGTTGAGCTTTGCAAAATTATCCTGTAGTTCGTCGGTTCTGCCAAATAATTGAACCAGCATAATCCCCGAAACAATTTCCTGAACGAAGGCATTTACTTTGGAAAGTTGTTTGCGTATGGCTCTGAAATGATTTCTGGCAAGTCTGGAAAAGAGAATAGTGACAATCGCTGCCAGGGGAACGAACAAACAGAGGAGAAGACCAAGCTTGTAATTTATATAGATAAGCAGCCCCAGAATACATGCCATCCGTAGGAGGTCATTGAATACTGTTACCATAATGGATGTGAACATCTCATGCATATTCTGTACATCATTGGTTATGCGGGTGACCAGGCGGTCAACGGGCTGCTTGCTGAAAAAACGAAGATCAATCTCAAGTAGATGGCTGAAAAGGTTCTGGCGCAAGGTGTGCATGATTGACTGACCAATCCACTCGAGGAGAACTACCTGAAGAAAGGCTGTTATAAAGCCGACACAAATCAGTCCGCCATAGAGCAATACATTGGTCAAGAGTCCTGCCATGCGTTGATCGAAGCTTAGGGCTTGTCTGGTGATATACAGGTCAATGGCTTGTTGCATAAGCCAAGGGAGGCTTAAGGTAGAGCCTGTAACAACAAGTGAGAGAAGAACGGCTCCTGCAAAGGGAAAGCGAAAAGGATGCAGGTAGCCAAGGGTACGTCGCCACAGGCCTCTTTCAGAAAGAGATCGTGTGTAGTCTTCTTCAAAATAACCAAAATTACGCATGATTATGCTTCCCCCGCAGGTGTTGGCGACGACTGATCTCAGCAAGAAAGGAGTTGTGTTGCATCAGTTCGTCATAGGGGCCGATATCACTTATTTTCCCATCCTCAAGAACGAGAACCCTGTCAGTGCGGGCAAGTTGTTTGATGCGCTGGCTGACCCATATTACAGTTTTATCTTTGAGCCAGGGAGCAATATTCTCCATGATTTTCTGTTCTGTTTCGGTGTCCACATCTGCTAGACCATCGTCTATGATAAGGATTGGCCTATCACAGAGCAAGGCTCTTGCAAGTGCAACCCGGCTGCGTTGCCCACCGGAGAGGGTGACTCCTTTTTCACCTATCATGCTTTCGTAGCCTTCAGGAAACGAGAGGATTTCTTCATGGATAGCTGCGGCCTTGGCTGCGTGGATTATACGCTCCATGGAGGCATCCGGCCTGCCGAAACAAATGTTTTCCCGCAGGTTGTTTGAAAATAGCATTGTTTCCTGGCTGACAAAGCTGATATGTTTTTGTACAGATTCCACAGAGAGAGCGTTGACGTCCGTTTCCCCAAAAAAGAGCGTCTGGTTTGGCACCGGGTACATTCTGGCAAGTAACTGGCAAAGAGTTGTTTTGCCACACCCCGTGGGGCCTGTGATACCAAGTATTTCCGGGGTCAGGGAAAGCGTGATATTCTCGAGTATCCGCCGTTTGGAACGGGGGTAGGTGAAGCTCAGTTGACGAAGCTCAAAGAAAGTGTTTTTCGGCTGCGATTCTTCTTTCCCAGGCAGCAGTTGTGATTTTTCAGAAAGCAGAAGATGAATTCGTCGGAGGGACGTAACACCTCTCTGGGAGAGATTGGCCACCCAACCAACGGCCATCATTGGCCAGATCAGCATGTAAAGGTAGGTAATAAAGGCCACAAAATCACCCATGGAAATGCTTTCCAGAATGACCAGTCGTCCACCGAAATAGAGAACTAGCAGCATTCCGCTGCTGCCAACCAGGGTGGCAATGGGAAAGAGCAATCCCTGGATGACTGCAACCCGGATACTTGAATCGACATACTTCCTGCCCAGGAGAGCAAAGCATTTTGCCTGTGACTTTTCCAGGGTGTATGCCTTAATCAGTCGGATGGATGAGATGGAGGAGCGTGCAAATTCTGTCAAACCGGAAAACTGTTCTTGAACACGATCAAAGCGCCGATGCATGCTTCCCGTAAGAAAACGGGTGGCCAGAGCAAGAACCGGCAAGGGCAAAAGTGCCGTCAGGGTAAGGCCGACATGAATATTCAGCATGAAGAAAACGGCTGCAATGGACATTACGAGTGCATCAATGGCTGCAACCATTCCCATGCCACAGGCCATTTGGACAGCCGAAAGGTCGTTACTCCCGTGAGCCATAATGGAACCGGTACTGTATTTTGAAAAAAAACTCCCATCCATAAGCATTACATGGCTGAAGATCTTTTTACGTAGATCTCGTTCAAGGTGCCTGGAAAAACCGATGATCAGGTAACGCCAGGAAAATCGGAGCAGGGTAGCAACAACTCCAATACCACAGATCAGGAACGCAAGATTGAGAAGAGAGCTCTGTGTAGCGGCACCGTTTGACAGTGAATCAACTCCCGTCTTTAAGATGCGCGGAATGGTGAGTTGAAGAAAGTTGACAGCCAAGAGAGCCACTAAGCCAAGGAGCAGGCGAATACGGTGCCTGAAATAGATAGGGCCCAGGAGACTCAATACTTTTTTGAGGGATGGCCGATCTGTGGTGTTTTTTTCAGGTTTCAGGTGTTCACCATGAGCAAATGAGGAATACACCTCTTTAACGGAGGATACGTTGTAAAAATGAAAATATGATGACATATAGTACAGGAGATTATTCAAAAATGGAACTTGGAATCTTAGGGAGGAAAGAAGATAACGGGTGGAATCAGTACGGAGAGAATCGTACTCTGGAGAGTTGAAAGAAGAACCAGAAGAATTTACCACTCCTGAAACATCAGCTCAGGAACTTGAATCGCTGCTGGCCGATGCCGAAAAAGTTCTGCAACTCCTTGATCTTCACTATCGGGTAGTAACCCTCTGTAGCGGCGACCTGGGATTCTCATCAAGCAAAACATACGATATAGAAGTGTGGCTTCCCGGACAGAATGAATATCGTGAGATTTCATCCTGCTTCAACTTACTAAACCTTCACCATAAGACTCTTTCATTCTCTATCCTTTACCGGTTTTAATCGGCGCTTTCGGTCTGTCCCCCCATTTCCCCCAATTTTCCAAGTGTGAATGCAGAACAGGGGGCAGGCTTGACAAGTGGGCACACCTTACTTTAATATGGTATGGATTGTGTTTCACCATATACCATACTAAGAACATGAAATATACATATCTTGAACCAATCATTACAAACAGGCTGCAGGAAAAACTCCACAGGCTTAACCAATTACGCCCTCTTCCCATGTCAGCTGTCAAGAAATTGCGGGAGCACCTGTTATATGAAATGACTTATAATTCAAATGCGATCGAAGGAAACAGTTTAACCCTGAGAGAAACATTTCTCGTAATTAACGAGGGGATAACCATCAAGGGTAAATCACTGAAAGATCATCTCGAAGCGAAAGACCACCACGCCGCCCTCCACTATCTCTATGAACTGGTCGAATTTGAAAAACAACAGACTATTTCTGAACAATTAATCCGTTCTCTGCATCATCTTATTACTCTCACCACAGACAAAGAATGGGCTGGCGTTTATCGCAACGCAAACGTCATCATCACAGGTGCAAGCCACCAACCACCAGATGCCTTCGAGGTTCCCCAAAAAATGCAGGGATTGGTACAGTGGCTTGGAGACAAGAGTAATAAGATCCATATTGTTGAGCTTGCCTCTTTACTGCACCATAGGTTTGTTCATATTCATCCTTTTTTTGATGGAAATGGCAGAACTGCACGGATTTTGATGAATCTGCTTCTCATGCAAAACGGGTATCCACTAGTCATTATCCTGAAAAATGATCGGAAAAAATATTACCGCGTTCTAGCCCGAGCTGACAAAAATGATTTCAAACCGTTGACCCTGTTTATTGCCCAGGCGGTAGAACGTACTCTTGATATATACCTGAAAACCCTAACGCCAATTACCAGCAAACGGGAACAATATCTACCGTTATCAGAACTTGCCAAGCAAACGCCTTATTCCGGCAAATATTTGAATCTATTAATCCGACAAGGCAAGCTGGCGGGTCATAAAGAAGGCAGGTTGTGGATGAGTAGTAAAGAGGCAGTGGAAGAATATATTAAAAAGCGTCAGCGGCAGGTGTAGTTTATCTTATCAAGAATATGTTATGAACTGGGAGAGAGTTATGCTGTTTCAAGGGAACGATTTAATAGGTCTCTAAAAGGAGATGTGCTCTAATTCTGTAATCAATCTGATTCCTGTGGACAAATTGGGGTCTGTCCCTAATGGCACTAATGGCACTTACTTAAGGGGACTGTCTCGACAAAACAGCTAGTTGTAGGCCGTCAATAAAGGTTAATAGGGCTGTCGAATCAGATTGGTGTCGGGCGGGAGGCGGATTGGAAATTACCCTCTTCCCAAATGACCATATATGATTAATCCAGTAACTGGCCAACATGACTATTCATTTACTTAAGTAAGTGCCATTCGGGTCTGTCCCCCATTCTCCAGGCACATATGCACTGACTTTACCCTTTCAGCTCCTCCAACTCTGCTTGCTTCTTTTGCCACCTTTTCAATAAATTTCACAATGCTTCCCCTTAATTTTTCGCTGCTACAACTTTTTATGTCATTATGTCAATCAGTACAAAATCACAAACCATTTAAAATCAAAGGCGGATCGAGGATCCCGGGTAATTGTACCACACGCTGCTTTTCCAACAACAGGCTTTGCATACAACGGGCAAGACTTTTCCCGAATTCCTCCTGTCCTGGCAGGAGTTCGAGTTTTTTAAAAATATCCCTCGCCTCTTCCCATCTCTGTTCAAGCCAGAGAATCTGCCCACTAAGCAGAAGCGCACGTGCCGATAAACGATCACGATATTGACGCTTTGCTTTTTTGTCCTCACCACTCATTCCCGAATGTTCCTTAAACAGAAGAGGAAGCCCCTCCACCCTCGAAAGTTCCGCAATGGCCTGTTTTTTCATGCCAAGTACAAACAACATTTGTCCTCGAAACAGGGCAGACTCCATATCCTGTCCCGGAACATTGCCCCCCAGCTCATCCAGGGCCTGCTGATACTGACAGGAATGTGCAAGCCATCGTGCCAGTGTATAACCTGATTTACCCGCAGTTCTCTGATGTCGAACAAGCTCGTTCCAGGCAGACTGCACCCCATAAAGCCTGCCCAGAAAATCCTCCCGGGATTTATCAGGAGCAAGAATTGAGGATATTTCAAGATAGGCCGTAGCCCTACTCACCTTCTGTTGATTGGCACAAATCTGCCCAAGTAAGGTCCAGATATTTGCAGCATCTGGTGCAAAGGCCAATATCTCAAGCCCTACCTGCTCTGCTGCCTGCCAATGTTCAAGCCCGATATGGCAATAAAGCTTTAACTCAAGCCACTGCCTGGAGGAGTGTACTTTTGCGGGTATTGTATCCAACACCTCAATCGCTTCACCATATTGAGCCAGATTGTAGAGGGCAAACGCCAGGTTATAATGCACCACATCCTGCACATCTTGCTCTGCACTGTACACAATAAGCTTCCGATAGGTTTCCACAGCACCCTGATAATCTCCGGCCTGCATTTGAAAAATACCAAGATTGTACCAAAAAATCTGCTTTTCCGGGTAAAGTGCAACCGCTCTTTGCAGAATTTTGAGAGCCTCTTCTCCTTTATCCAGATACCCATAACACAGTGCAGCATAGGAAAGAGCATAGGAAGATGGATTCTTTTTAGTATTTTTATTTTTTCCACCTAAAAGGGGCTGTAACGCTGCAAGACTCTCTGTATATTTTTCCTCCTGCATAAGCGTGTACGCTTTCTGCAATATGGAATAGGTATGTCGGCTTACAGATTCTGCCACTGCCACAGACCCGGATGACAAAAGAAAAAGCAGCACCAAAGAGAATAAAACACCTGTTCGCATCTTCATTTCAACGTAAAAGAAAGGGGTATATCCACATAAACAGGAACCTTTTCGCCTAGATACCTAGCGGGAATAAATGTCCACCTCGCGATTGCAGCAAGAGCTGCTTCTTCAAAGTATCCAGGGGGTGTTGCCGACACAACAACACCATCTTTTACTCGACCATCCGCAGTAACAACACAGCGGACAAGTACCTTGCCTTCTATTCTTTTTCCCCTTGCTCTGGGGGGATAGAGCGGAGGGATATACCGTCTTAGCTTGGGAGAAGAATCCACCATACCAAGCTCATACACCCCGGTACCAGCCATCCCACTTTCTTTTTTATTGAAGTCCTGTGAGGGGGCAGCGGGTATTGATGCTGCCTGCATAGGAGGCAGTTCAAGCTGCAGAGGCATCATGGACAAATCCATCTTTTCCAGAAGTTGCTCATTTCTTTTCGGTGAAGGAGGAACCCTGGGCAGAGGCATGATTTCACGCTCTTGAATCTTCTGCACATTTTTTTGTGGCTTCAAGGGTGGAAGAGGAACAACTCGAACCGGGCTTACTGCCTCACTGAACACAACAGGTTTTTCCCGACTGATAAGCGGGGCAACAAGACAGAGAGCAAGAGTCATTACGATTGCGGAAAAAAGAGACACCACAATGCGCAAAATATGGACTCTTCCCATATCACTCTCCAACTTTTGCAGCTACGCTGATATTATTCACACCTGCCAGTCGACATACATCCAAAACCTTAAGCGTGATTCCGGTTGGGCATGACTTGTCCGCGGTGATAACAACAGAGCCATTGGGCACCTCTGCGAGAAAACTCTCCATACGACCTTTAATGTTCTGGATATCCACCTCATGGCCTTCGATAAAAACCCGGCCACTGCTTGTTACCCCGATAAGCATTGAAACCTTTTCCCTGGCAGTCGCCGATGCTGCCTGCGGTCGCTCGACTTCCACCCCTGACTCCCGGACAAAGCTTGTGGTAACAATAAAGAAAATGAGCAAAATAAACACCATATCAACAAGGGGTGTCATATCTATTTCGGGTGTTTCCTCTGCATATCTACGGCGTTTCATTCTCCACTTCTCCTAACCAACTCTGCGGTCATTTGTTGTAATTTTTTCTGATCACGACACGCTCGACGTTGCAGGAAGAAAGCAGCCAGAATACCGGGAAGGGCAATAAGCAAACCAAACTGTGTCGTTATCATCGCTTCCGATATCCCCGCAGCAAGAGCCCTGGGATTCCCAAGACCAAAAGAAGCAACTGACTGAAAAGTGTTGATCATACCGGTTACCGTACCAAAAAGTCCAAGGAAGGGGGCAATGGAGGCCAGCAGTTTTATGGAAGACAAACCTTGAACAGATTCCTGATATGCCCTGCTGAGCAGATAACTGTAAAGTTGTCTGTTATGTCGAGCATTGTTCCGCTTCTCTCGCAGGAACTGCTCCTGGAGCAGTCGTCGAATACCATCCTGTGAGCAGCGCCACAACGGAAGATGAAAAAAAATAAGCACCCACATCCACAAACAACACAACACCAGCGGATACATTATGATACCGCCTGTTTGCAAATAATTCAGAAAATGGAAGTACAGTTCATCCATAGTAACATTGCCGATCTTGTGTTATCGCGATGAAAGCAGTGCAGTAATGCCGCTGCCAGCCCTTTCCATATCGGCCACCAGCACTGCTACCCGCCTCTTTAAAAAATGATGTGCAAGGAGCAGCCGAATAGCAACTGCCAGGCCTGCCTGGGTTGTCACAAGTGCCTCACTGATACCGGTGGACATCATACGAGGATCACCGGTACCATATATGGTGATTGCCTGAAAAGTTCCTATCATTCCGGTTACTGTGCCCAAAAGACCAAGTAATGGACATATGGAGGCCAACACTCCTATTGCGGACAGAAAACGCTCAAGTTTTAACTGCTCACTGGTTATACTTTCTTCCACACCACTATCAATGGCATCAAGCCCTTTATCCTTAAACGATACACAGGCAAGAAGCACTTGCGCGGTAGGACAGAATCGTATTTTTCCAAGAAAGGTCTCAGCATCTCCATTCTTCTCAATCAGTCTAAAAACTCTTTCCCGATGTTTTGTCTTAAGCTTTCTTTGCCCGAGCAGATGAATCGTTTTCAGCAACGTGATCACGACTCCCACCAGCCCCGCCAGTAAAATAGGGTACAGTAATACCCCTCCAGCTTCAATCCACTCCCTAAGCTCCTGCTTTTGCTCGATGGCTTTAAAGGCTGTGCCTCCAGTAATATCAACTGGTACTATTTCAGACTCTCCACGAAACCATGAGATCATATATTTTCCAGCTCCTCCGTGGGCAAGAATGGAGCTGGCCGGCAAGTTTCCCTGGGGCAAGGCAAAAACAGCTTTATTGCCATCCATATATCCCAGGAAAAAGCCACCAGCCCGATGAAGCAACCGTTTTTCACTGTGCCCATCAAGGACAATAACTGGCGCCTCCGCTGTTTCCATTGTTGCCGTTTTCTCCATATCGTCAAAGACCATGCCAGCATATTGCTGCATGTCCTTAATCTCCAGCAACAGCTCTCCGGCTGCCATTGTGTTAAGGAGAGACAACTTTTCAGGATGCAGAACGGAAACAGGACTGGTATTGAAACGGGTGATAGTTTGTTGCAGTGCAGTCCGAAAAATTCCCTCCACCGTCTTCATATCAGCCATTTGCTGCTGATATTGATCTGTCATCTCTGCTCTGGTCTTTGACGTTTCAGTTACATCCTTTCGGGTCTGCTTCAGTAATTTTTCGGTGCTTTCCAACCGTTTTTGTAAACGCTCAAGCTGCGCCACAAGAGCCTCTCTATCTTTTTTTTCATAACGAGACGACGAGGCGGTTCTCTGATTAATTTCTTCCGTAAGCTGAAGAACGCGTTGCGCCTTTATACCCCACTCTTCTGATTGTGCCCGAAGAGGTGTAACATACAAAAACAGCAGCACACCCACCACCAACACACTGAATGAAAACGATGCGTTAAACAGACGAGACATTATTTGTCCTCTGCGCTTGCATGGGACAATTCACCAAGAGGGCCTACGGGAAGAAAAAGCAATGAACTGACTCGTTTCTTTCTTGCAATCTCCACAGCCTTTTTCACCTCAAAAACAGAACGTGCAGGAAGTTCCTGCCACTCTTCTGTGGCACTATTATATCGTTCAAGGCGCGAGCCATCGCCCAAAAGCCGAAAAAGTGCAAGACGCCCCAACCTGAAAACAGTCGCCTGCATGCGTGTTCCATTGGTGTCTTCCACTAACTCCTCTGTTGCTTCCACTGAATAGCCATAATCGAGCTCCACCTGCATCGCATCCAGAAGACGTCCCAGTTTGTCCGAAAGCTGGGAACCGGGATCATCCAGGGTTGAACGAACATGAGCAAGCCGCCGCATCCGTTCTTCCTGCTGAAAGGGCAGATCAGATTCAACATGTTTTTCAAGCTCTTCGTATAATACCTCAAGCAAAGGGGCAATATTCTCTCTTGTTGCAGCAGCTCTTGATAAATTTTTCTGTAGTATTGCTATGTTATCGTTCTCCGTCACAAGCCACTTCTCCGCTTTTTCCAACTGAAATTCAGCCCATGCCAGTTTTAACTCAAGATTTTGAATGTCCTCAATGAGCTGTTGGCGCTCACCCTGCCATGCTACGGTACGTTTTCCGACAAGGGATGCTTTTTTCACAGAGCTCTCCACCCTCTGTAATAGTTGTTCAGGCTCCTCTGCCCATACTCCAGTGTTCCCGAGCGCCACCAGCACAAGGGATCCTAAAAACAATGATGACAGTTTTCTTCTCATGCTTCGTTTATTCCCGATAAAATTATTTGTTTTGCACCGAAATTTGACAACGATTCCTGATATACTGAACCAACAGGGTGGTAAACAATACCGCATATATGACGAAAAATGGGACAACCAGTGGGTTGTAGGTGTGATGAATCAATATACCGATGGAGTCGCCTTTATGATGGGGAATAAAGAAACCATCCATTATAAAAAAGGAATTCCCCACCCGTAACGGCTCAAAGAGACGAATTTCCCCTTCTTTTACAAGCACTCCATCCCTATACACGGTCAACTCTGCCTTGTTTCCATCTACGGAAAATTTTTCCAGGGGGATTTTAAAGCCTGGAAGTCGTTTTCCATCCACATCCTCCTGGATAAAGCTACGATCTGTAATATAGGAAATATTTTTAACCTTCACTTGATAGGGAGCCAGTGTAGCCATTCCGGAAACAAGAATTTTAACGGGGCTATGCCGTGTTACAAGCATTATCTCAAGAGCGTGACAGACGATCACCGCAAGGGCGATGATATGAATAAATGTCATAAGCCGCAGGCGGAATTGTTTTGTTTTTCCAATCTTGTTAATAAAACATTGCTTCAATACCTGGCTTGTACAACACAGGGTATTGATGAACACAACAGCTGCACACACAACAAGCAGAAGAAACCAGGTAAGCAACAGGTGATTGGCAACAATATCATCAATGTATTTCCAGATACATTCCGAAGTTATCTGATCAAACAGCCGACCTGTTTCCTCAAATCCGGCCAGATAACTTCCCGCACCAAAGATTGCCGCAAGGAGAATAAAAAAGAAATAGGCCGTTTGCAGTGAAAAAAAGAATGATTGAATCTTACTCCTCATGATATCACCTTACTGATAAGCATACAGAACACAACACACACAAGGGGCGCTGAAAACGCAATATTATATCCCTTCCTGCTGCGGAAAAGAGTCGCGGGAACATGAAGGGACACCATATACAGCACAAAAAGCATAGCGGAGAATTGAAAGTTACCGCTCCATCGCCATGTTGTCCCCCATCCCATAAAACCCCAGTAGCAACCGACAATCTCTCCTCCAAGAAAAATAATGGACGCAAGAAACGCTGCATCTTTACTGGTTCTGTAAATTCTGTTATCCGCCCCTTCCCGGAACAGATGCCCCATCCCTGCAAGCGCATAGAGTGTAAGCCCCAGACTGAAAGGGCGACTGAGAAAAAACAGAATGGCAAAAAGATAGCTCATCATGAAGGAATTATGCGGCACATTTTCAGGCACAAGGCTCACCACAGCAAGAACAAGTAGTCCCATCCCACTGAAAAACGGACGTTTTGAACCAACATCCCGTGTAAGGGAAAGAGACTGACAGAGGCAAAGAGTAAGCGCAGCTATTGTACAGGTGGGCGCAATACCAGAAAGGGGATAATATCCCACATGGGAAAAATAGCAGAATACCTGCAATATCCAGAGCACTGTAAGCAGATACCAGACTGCTTTCTTCGTCGCGAAGGTATTGTTTAACACAAGCATACCGGCCATAAAAACATTCATAAAGGCCAGGATGTAGTAGAATGTCAGCATAGTCGTCATTATGTATTGTTTACCTCCGCCTGAGAGTCCAGGAAACGCTGAATTCGGCTACAGGCATCATCGGCTGTCACTGGGACAATAACCGGATCAACCAGCATCCACTTCGCACAGACATGCTCAACAATATCTGGTCGCACTGCCCAGATATGTAAGGGTTTCTGCAGGGACAGAAGAGGTGCCAGATGCGGCGCATAACCAGCATTGCGTAATTCAAGTGGCCCAACTTCATCAACGATGATACATTCTGAAGAATGCTGCTTATCCGCGGCGAGAGCTTTCTCTGCAAGCTCCTGTCCTTCAGAAGAGAAGATAAAGGGGCCATCCCCATTCGTATTTTGTCTCACGGCAAAAAGAGTTGACTTTCCTGTACGGATGCATCGGGCAGTGGAGCTGTAGCGTCTTCCATTCTTCCAGGTACCCGGACAGAGAAGACCGCTAAAACTCTTCTCCCTGTTATTCTCAATAATCCTTTGCAAGGTGGTCGTTTTTCCTTCACCACTGGCTCCAACAAGCAGTAAAACCTTACCAGCAAAGGATGGCTGACTAAAACAGGGCTCAACCAGTTGTTTATTACGACCAATCGCAATTCCATAAAGCCGACTGAGGCGTTCGTTGGTCATCACCGCCGCGGTTTCCCCATCTGCAACGATTCGGCCTTCGTTAAGAAGTATGACCCGATCGGCAAAAAGAGCCGCATGGTTTGGCTCATGCAGACAGGCAACGACACAGGAACCATATTGAATACACTGCTTTTTCAATATGGCCAGAATGTGATATCTGTTTTTGTAATCCAGATGATTTGTCGGCTCATCAAGCAGAATCATTGTTCGAGTCTGAACCAACGCTCGAGCCAGTAGAATCAGTTGTTTTTCTCCACCTGACAGAGTGTTGTAGACCCGTGATTCCAGGTGTGACACATATAATTCCTGCAGAACATCCCGCGCAAGCTGATAGTCTTCTGCAGTTGGCGCCCCAAAGACACCCAGAAAAGCTGTTCTCCCCATAACAACAACATCAAGTGCTGCAAATGGAAACATATCGTCATGTTCCTGAGGCACAAAACTTACCTTGCGGGCAATTTCTGTACGCATACTCTTTGTGGGAACAATTCCGGACAACTCAAGGTGGTCAGATTGTGAGGGAAGAATACCAAGAAGACAGGAGAGCAACGTGGACTTCCCAGCACCATTTTTCCCAAGAAGAGCAACAAACTCCCCCTTACGAAACTCCAGAGAAACATTGTCCAGAATATGCTTTTCCCGATGAGAAAAATTCAGATTCACGCAGGAAAGCAGTAATTCTTCAGAATTACCGGTCATCACGTCCATCCCCTGTTCCTGTTCTTATAGAGCAACCAGGCAAAAATTGGTGCACCCACAAGGGAGGTCACGACCCCCAAAGGCAGCTCAGAACTCAGCGCACTTCTGGCAATACCATCGGCAATCAGCAGAAAAGTTGCCCCAAGCATTGCTGAGCATGGAATCAGCATACGATGATTTGGACCAAGGATCGTTCGGACTATGTGAGGGATCACAAGCCCAACCCAGGCAATCTGTCCGCAGGAGGCAACACAGACTGCAATCATAAAAGAACTTACAACGATCAAAAATAATCGCAGTCCATTCGGATTTACTCCAAGCGCCTTTGCCTGCGGGTCTCCCAAAGAGAGAACGTTGAGCCGAAAACGGAAAAGATGGAATATAATGTAGCCAATGAAGATAACAGGACAGAGCTGCAGAGTGTCAAGCCACGATGCCCCGGAAAGAGAACCCATCACCCAGAAGACGATTGCTGGTAACTGACCGTATGGGTCGGCAACGGTCTTCAGTATCATAAAAAAGGAATGAAACAGAGAACCACTGACAATTCCTGTCAACACAAGAACCAGGGCCCTGGAGCTGTTAATGGCTTTTGCCATTGCCAACGCAAGCCCCACGGCTATCAATCCTGCGACAAAAGAACAGAGACGAACTATCGTAAAATCTGAACCGGGCAGTAAAAGTCCAAGAGCCGCACCGAAAGTACAACCAGCTGCAACGCCCAGTATATCAGGCGAAACCAGCGGATTTCTGAACAATCCCTGATAAACAGCTCCTGAAACAGAAAGACCACAGCCAACCACCAGTGCAAGAAGGATACGGGGAAAACGTATCAACAGCAGTACCATCTCATCATTTGTCAACTGCTCATGCTTTCCATAAAACAGAGAGACAAGCAGAGCAGGAAGTTTCACAAACGTCTCCAACACTGTAGCCGGCCCCACATCCATTCGACCAATAAATGAAGAAAAAAAAGCGGTAACAAGCAACATTCCCGCAAAAAACAGATAGATCTTTAACGGAGTGTTTGCGATTTTTACGTCTTTTTTCATACTTCTTTCGCCACTGCAATAGAATTCAACAGAACAGTGCAGTGCGAAACACTCATGGCTGCCTTCCAACAACCACTGGATGGCTTTGGGCAAATCCCTGTCCGAAAATACTATCGTAAAACCAATCAATTTCCTTCTGAAAATCCACTGTATTATACGCCTCAGGGTGAATCTGTTTACTTATCCACAACACCCCGGCCATGGCGAGGGGGGAGGGAAAATCCCAGTATGTTTCCGCGGGAAAACGAAAAACCTTTGTATTGGCCGGGTCTTGGAGTGCCGCCAATGAGGAAAATTCGGGAGAATAAATACGCTCCAGTTCCGCAGAAGACAGCCGATCACTGCAGAGTATTATTTCAGGATTCCACGTAAAAAGCTGTTCGCGGCTGATATTTACAAAAAACCCCTTGCTGTGTTCACTGACATTTCTTCCACCAGCAAGACGAATCATCTCATTTTGCAGCATATCTCCAGAAACCGTACGCAAGAGATTACTGGTCGCGTAGTATACTCGTGGAGCACCAAGTCCTTCCACCCGAGAAGCGACTCCTTTTTCTATTGCAGACATTGCTGCAATAACAGTATCAACGTGTTTTCTTCGCCCGCTTGCCTCCCCTATCAAGGCCAGAGCAGTCTTCATACTTGAGAAATCCTCCGGCATGATAACAATTGCCGGTATCCCAAGGGCAGTCAACCTGTCGGCCAAATGCACCCCATCTTTTTGACCATACATGATGACAAGATCCGGCTTAAGAGAAGCAATTGTTTCCAGATTCAATCCATTACTTCTATTCCCAACAAGGGTGGGAGGAGTGTTTTTATCTATAAGGGCTTCATAGATAGAGCTTGTCCCATCTTTAGTCGAAGCACCAACGATCCTATCCTTAAGCCCTGCGCACAGGGCAAAAAGAGTGGCTGGAATAAAAGTAGTCACAACCCTTTCAACCGGCTGTTGAATCACAACACTCCGGCCAGCCTGGTCATAAACGACAACACTTTCTGCCAAAAGAGGGGTGGGGATTCCTGTCAGCAAAACACAGACAGCAACAATGCAACACACAACACAATTTTTCATATTTCCCTTTTTCCCATAGAGAAGAGAACCCACCCGGGAAAACCTGGGTGGGTCAAAATAGTCAAACGAGTAATGGCAGGAATTTCGTGTTTGTTTCCAGTACCACCATTAAAAATTATATTGTGCCAACACCTTAAAGCTCAGTCCATTGCTTGCCATTCCAGTTCCCTCATAATAATCCTGATCAAAGAGATTATACACATAGGCACTCAATCGGTACCCCTTGTCGAATTCTTTGGTAAGAGAGAGGTCAATCACGAAACTGTCCTCCATGGAATCCTCTTTATCATTGACTACATTATTGAGCTTCAAGGTACCACGAACATTGAAATCCACCTCAACACCAGGAATCCTGTAGGAGATATCCGCTATGCCCTGGTGCTCTGGAACATCCTCAATGTACTTACTTACTCGCATTTCTGAAACATTGCGGGCATGAGTGTACACATAATCCAGGCGTGTACTCAGTCTGTCGGTAATGCCGGTTTCGCTGGTAAACTCAACACCATAAATCTCAACCTCATCCAAATTTGTCATTATATCATTTCCGGCAGCATCCTGGGATTCCGCAATACGATCGGTCACATCGTTATAAAACCCGGAAACTGACACCTGACTTTTTCCAAACATGCTGTATTTTGCTCCGATGGTGTAATTCATGTTCTTTTCCGGATCAAGAATAAAAATAACACCATCGTCTTCCATATCGCTAAAGGTTGGAAAGCGGGTCTTTTTAGCAACAGAGCCAAACAATTCCACCCCATTCTCGCCAACCCAGGTGACACCAAGCATTGGGTCCAGGGTGTCTGTATTGTAGCCAGGGTTATCGTCAATTTTTGTCGCATCAAAATAGCTGTAGGATATGCCGGCAACAGCCGTGATCTGTCCAAAAGTCACGGTATTTTCTGCAGCAAACGTCGAAATATCAGACTCGGAGTCACTCCAGGGAAAATGTTCGTCTCCTCTTTGCCTGTGCTTGTCTTCTCTGTATTGCGCAGTGAGCGAGAGGGTGCCGAAGCGATTAAGGTCCATATCGGTGAAAAATGAGGCACCATGGGAATCATCATCCCAGGTGCTGACTGCAAGCGGTGTTACCATAGTCCAGTCTTCATAGGAAACATAATCATCTGTGTGTTTATGGTAAAAAGCCAGTCCACGGAAAGTTATCCAGTCGCTGACACGAACTGTTCCTCCCAGGTCGATCCCCGTGTCTTCATACTTGTCATAACGCCCAAATGTTGTGAACGCTGCACTTGTTGCACTCTCATAAAATCTTTTATTGTGTGAATCACTGAACGGCCTGCCCCGCTCCATGTCAAATCTGTACAACGATGCATAGAGTTCTGCATCTTCAGTAAATTGAAAGCCCAGTCGCGTCCAAAGATTAAGCGATTCCAGATCAGAGTTATCCTTATCTCCCCCATCATCAACAATGTAGAGAGAGCGTCCCATTCCTTTTATGCTCGTTGCCTGGGGCTCATAATCATCGGAAAAACTCAAATTATCCCGAGACTTATAATCAATCGTTCCAAGGATTGAGAAGCCACCTTCATGACCATAGTTAAGCGTTGCCACACCACGATGGTAGCCGCCGTCACCAAGTTCAAGACCTGCCGAACCAGCAACTCCCTCAACTCCTTTTTGCGTAATTATGTTTACCACTCCGCCAAGAGCGTTGGGGCCATAAAGCACCGAGGAAGCTCCCTTGGTTACTTCAATTTTCCCGATAATAGCTGCAGGTATCTGCTGCAGATCAAGAGGTCCGTTTTGTGTTTCATAATACGGAACGCCATCAATAAGAATCAGAACATCTTTTTGAGAAAACGCCTGGAGATTAATGTTCAACTCGCCCTTGGTTGTCCTTGCAACATTAATCCCGGGAACATACCGTAGAGCCTCTGCAGCAGTTGTTGCACCAACTGCCTTTATTTCTTCTGCTGTTATGGTGTTCGAAATGGCAATATCCTGCACTCCTGAGTTATCCTCAACAACAATTTCCCCCAGGGTAAAAATCCTATCTTCAACACCTTGCCCTTCTTCGGCCATAACAATATGGCTCCCTCCACAAACACAGAGTAAAAGGGCTGGTGCACAAGCAATGGTTTTTCGCAACATAATTTGGTCCTCAAATGTTTAATTGGCATACTCCCTGACACGCACATACGCAACAGAACAGCAAAGACACCGAGTAATAACAGGGGCGCAACATAAGTACCAGAATCCCCTGTATACGAACCATAACTAACAAGAACCAACACGCAGTCGTTCTCGCAACGTATGTTCCGTCAGCAAAACCTGTAAGGCCTGAATCCTGCGATTGGTAAGTTTATCGGAGATGCTTTATTGACGGGGACGCTTGACAGGCACGCAGACACGAGTGATGGCCTACTGGGTGATAAGTAATCGCTTTTCGAGGGAGGGCCAGAAATAAAAAAAGTGATTCTGTAACAAATGGTCCAACGGAGAGTCCGTTGGATTCCGGGGATTATAAACTGCTGTTATGTTCTGACACGGTGCGACGTCTCCCATAAAAATGGGGAAAGCATATACTGTGCCATTAAGTGAGATATTCATGGTCAAGGTGATAAACCATCATCATTCAGCCCCTCGAAAGCAATTGCTTATCACCTCACCTGAGCAGTTTCAAACTGACGATCGGAGTCTACGCTTACCTTGGTGCTGGTGAACGCTTACCAAAAAACCATTAGAAAGTTGTTCCACACTCTGACAAGCTCCCATACTCAAGCGTCAGGGTATGATGCGCCAGATACCTGCTCTGAGGGAGGTAGTGAGTTGCCATAAGGATCGATGTCCGGTTTTCTCTGTTGATTTTCTCAAGGATATCCAGAATAATTCCCTGATTTTCCTCATCAACATTTGCCGTGGGTTCATCACAGAGTAGCACCTCCGGGGCAATGGCCAGGGCTCTGGCCATTGCGACACGCTTCGCCTCCCCTCCTGACAATTTATGGGCATCAGCCGAGTAGAAGTCCTGCATCCCCACAAGTTCAGCACTTCTTCAACTTTTCTTGTACGCTGTTTTTTTGCTACTCCTCGAACCCTCAGCCCAAACTCAACATTCTTCCAGACAGGTCCGGTGAAAAGAATGGGGTACTGATCAACAAGTACCACCCTCCTTCGTAAATTCAGGAGCTGTTTTCCCCGATACACCACATCCCTGCCGCAAAACTGCAGGGTTCCGGATGTTGGCGGAACGAGAAATGCCAACAGATTCAATAAGGTTGTTTTTCCTGCACCATTTGCCCCGGTGAGTGCGTAAATTTTTTCTGTCAAAAGAACAAGAAAATCTTCTGTGAAGTGTGAAACAGGCTTAAGAGTTTATACCTGTTTTTTTTCGGAGTCGTTGCGCCCCAACTAAACCTGTCAGGCCAATTCCGAAGAGGAGCATTGTGGCAGGTTCCGGGACAGGAGAGCCACCGCCGATAACATCGTTGGCACACCAGGGTGCGTAAGCAACAAAGAAACCATCGTTTATTGCAAGGCCCTGGTTGTTAAACATGGAGGAAAAGTCATAGCTGATGAGGTATTTAGTATGAGATGCGCCAAAAGAACTATTCACCATAGAGAGCGATCCAGAATCAACGCCATTGGGGTTTCCCACGCGGTTCTGAGTTGTGACGAAGGTGTATGTAAAGTTGTCATTTACTGAATAAAAACCATCAGAGGCAACGTTTCCGTCGGTATTTGCAGTGTTTGTGCTGCCACCGTCATGGACGAAATAGTCCCAGTTATCCCATGATCCTGCATCGTTTATATCCCAATTTGTATTGATAAACAGTGAATCATAGGCTTGCCTATGTGTACTGGTATGGAGAACGATATCCACACGTTGTAAAAAACCATTATCAACGGTGACGTCCATCCTGTCAATTTTCGGGGTTCCATTTTCATCTCTAAGAGTACTGCTGTAGCCGGGCCAGTTAACCCAAGTATCCTGATAGGTGAAAACAGTTGCTGAGGCGTTTCCGCTGTGGATGAATATGGTGGCGGCTGCCAATAATAAAAATATACTTTGTCTCATGGTGTTTCTACTCCCTTTTGAATTTGTAAGAGACACTAAAGTGATAAGACTTCCTGTGAAGCCTATTGTGCTTTGACACAATGTAGCCAAGCTAGCAGTTAGAGGCCTAAGCGTAAATAGTCTGGCTGACTATTTATGATAGCGTCGTAAAAACACTCCACCTGCTTCGTTGGTGTATTTTTTTGTTTGATTGCTAGGTACCCTAGTATACCGAGATGAAATAAAATTTCGCGCATCGCATCTGAAGTTTTTTACTTACCCATCTCTCAATTGACCTTTTTACGAATGTGTCAATTATCACATGTCTCCAGATAGACATTATGTTGGCTGGTAGAAGATAAATCCTGTCCACGTTTGACTGTTTCTCAAGAAAAAAAACAAACATTACATCAATGTAATGTTCTGGCAACATTCCCGTAATGGGTACTTGTTATATTCCTCTTTGTATTGAAAAATTATTACTAATCTTCAAGAGAAGGAGTTGTTATGAATCAGCAGGAGTCAATCGTTGAGAACGCTTCATCAGTTCTGCCGACTGGAGCCGGGCAGCAGAGAGAAGGGTTTACGTCTATCCAGGCCATCAATGAAACGGTGGCAGCCAGTTCTGCCTGGGTTGCACTGTTACGGCAGGAGATGGCCAAATCCATCATCGGTCAGGAACATCTTGTGGAAAGATTGCTTGTCGGCTTGTTGACCGGTGGGCACATTCTTTTGGAGGGGCTTCCCGGTCTTGCAAAAACACTTGCTGTTAAAACTCTGGCAATGGCTGTGAATACAGATTTTCAACGTATTCAGTTTACCCCGGATATGTTGCCCGCAGATATTATTGGAACCCAGATTTATAATCCCAAAGATACCGCTTTTGAGGTGAAGCGAGGGCCTATTTTCTCATCCCTTATTCTGGCCGATGAAATCAACAGGGCACCTGCCAAAGTGCAGTCAGCCATGCTTGAGGCCATGCAGGAAAAGCAGGTGACCATTGGTGATGAAAGTTTTACCCTGCCCGAGTTGTTTCTTGTGCTCGCTACCCAGAATCCCATCGAACAGGAGGGGACATATCCGCTTCCGGAAGCTCAGGTTGACCGGTTTATGCTGAAGGTGGTAGTGGAGTATCCCACCATGATCCAGGAGCGTATGATTCTGGATAGAATTGATCATACCGATTCAAGAATACAGATAAACCCTGTGATTGGGCCCGATGATATTCTCGGCGCACGCAGGGTTGTGGATACCATCTACATGGATGATAAAATTAAAGATTATATCGTCTCACTTGTCTGTGCCACCCGGGATCCCAAGACTTTTCAGCTTGATTTGAAAGAGTATATAGAGACAGGTGCCTCGCCGCGAGCCACAATCAATCTCAAGGCAGTTTCCAGGGCTCTGGCCTTTCTTGCCGGACGTGGGTATGTCACGCCGGATGATGTGAAATCTGCTGCAATGGATGTGATGCGTCATCGTATTCGTATCAGTTATGAGGCGGAAGCTGAGGCTGTAACAAGTGAGGATATTATTCGGAAAATTCTTGATACTGTTCCGGTTCCGTAAAAAAACGATCATGGAAGAACAAATTACCAAAAAGATCCTGAAAAAGGTGCGTCAGATTGAGGTGCGTACCAGCCGCCTTGTGAACGATACTCTGGCTGGAAGTTATCAGTCTGTATTTAAAGGAAGGGGGATGAACTTTGATGAGGTTCGGGAATATGTACCTGGCGATGAGATACGAACAATAGACTGGAATGTTACTGCTCGGACGGGCATTCCACATATCAAAAAGTTCACTGAAGAACGCGAACTCACCATCATGTTGATGATTGATATTTCCGGATCTGGAGATTTCGGCTCAGCAAGTCACTCCAAGCGGGAGATCATGGCAGAAATTGGCTCGGTGCTGGCATTTTCGGCAGTACGCAATAACGATAAGGTGGGGCTGGTACTGTTTTCTGATTTTGTGGAGCTGTATATTCCTCCCAAAAAGGGACGATCCCATATTTTACGATTGATACGGGAAATTCTCTTCTTCCAGCCGCAGGGGAGAAAGACAGATCTTGTGGTCCCACTGGATTTTGTCAATGGTGTGGCAAAGCGTAAGTGTGTGGCTTTCCTTATATCTGATTTTTGTTTGCCGGGGGATTTTGAAGATGCTCTTGCCCGTTTGCAGCCGAAGCTTCAGGTAAGCAATCGCCGTCACGATCTTATCGCGATGATTATTTCAGACCCACGGGAATTCAAGATTCCAGATGTTGGCTGGTTGACCATAGAGGATGCCGAAAGTGGAGAACAGGTGGAGTTGGACACGTCTGATCCTTCCGTGCGGAAGGGCTTTTCGGAGCTAGCTGAATCGAGGAGGAAAAGTTTGCACAGAGCCATACGTTCCGTAGGAGTGGATCTTCTCGATCTTTTTACGGATGAATCCTACATTCCACCGTTATTAGGCTTTTTCGGAAACCGAAGAAGGAGGTTCAGCAGATGAATCCTGATCAGTTACAATTACGGGATATTCATCCCCCACTCTTACTTCCGGAGGCGCAAGATTATACAATTCTTCTTGTTGTAGCCTGTTTATGCCTTCTCCTGGGTGCTGTGGCTCTCTGGTTTTTTCGTTTTAGAAAAATGAAGGCCTCCTGTCCTCTTGCCCATGAAAAGGCATTGGCTGAAATGAAATCGGCGCGGAGCTTGATGTCCGTGGAGAGGTCCAGGGAGTATGCCGGTGAGATTTCGGACATTCTAAGGCGTTATATTGAGCAGCGTTTTTCTCTTAGAAGTACGCGGCAGACGAGCACAGAATTTTTTGCAAGCCTGGCTGCCACTCCACAGCAGACCGCAGCCCTTTTTGAGAAACACTATGAAACTCTTCAAGATTGTCTTGCTCAGTGCGATCTGGCCAAATTTGCCCGTTGCAGTCCGGATCTGGCCAGTATGGAAAAGATGGAAGCAGCCGTGCAAAATTTTATTGAGGCCACCCGTGAACCTGAGCAGGGAAGGAGATAACCATTATGCGATTTCTTCACCCTGAATTTCTCTGGCTTCTTACACTGCTCCCTTTACTGGCTGTTTTGAGGGGCAAACGTGGCACCGCTCCTGCTCTTGTTTTCTCCACTATCTCCATAGCTGCATCTCTGGCAGAGGGGCGGAAAACAGGGCCGGGAAAGATTCTTACGGCACTGCGCTTAATAGGCCTGGGGCTGCTGATTATTGCCTTTGCCAGGCCCCAGCTTGGGAACACTACCACAGAGATTGAGGCCAGTGGCATTGATATATTGCTGGCAGTTGACGTGTCGGGTTCCATGAAGGCACTGGATTTTACTCTGGAAGGAAGAGCAGCCAACCGACTCGATGTGGTGAAATCAGTTTTGCATACATTTATTGCCGAGCGGCCCAATGATCGTATTGGCCTGCTCGCATTCAGTGGCAGGCCATATATGGTAAGTCCACTTACTCTTGACCATGATTGGCTTCTAAAAAGGTTGGATACTCTTTCCGTCGGGACGATAGATGAAGATGGTACAGCCATTGGTTCCGCTATTGGCAGCGGGTTAAATCGTCTACGTGATCGGGAGGCAAAGTCGCGTATAGTGATTCTGCTCACCGATGGAATGAATAATACGGGAACTGTTCCACCTCTGGTTGCGGCTGAGGCAGCAGAAACCCTGGGTATAAAAGTCTATACCATTGGTGCTGGAACACGGGGAGAGGCTCCCATTCCGGTAACTGACAGATTCGGTCGACAGCGATTGATGCGGGTAACTGTTGATATCGACGACAAAACACTCACAGAGGTGGCTGAAATCACAGGAGGTCGATATTTTCGGGCAACTGATACACAGTCTCTGGAAAAAGTTTATGAAGAGATTAACACCATGGAAACCACCACAAGGAGCATTAAAAAGTTTGAAAATTACCGGGAACTGTTTCCCTGGTTTGTTTTTGTCGGGTTATTTTTGTTGGCCACCGAGATTTTGATTGGGAGAAAACGTTTGCCATGATTACATTTGCAAATCCTCTATGGCTTATTGTCGGGGCAGTTGCTGTTGTTCTGTTGATCCTGCTGTATGCAAAGATGCAGCGCATGCGTGAGAAAAAACTACAACGCTTTGCGGCCTCGCATTTGCTGGGAAAACTCTGTGCTTCGGTTTCGCCGCAACGCAGGTTGTTGAAAAAAATCCTGCTGATCGCGGCTGTTTTCTGCTGTTTTGTAGCACTTGCCAGGCCTCAATACGGGTTCAAATGGGTGGATGTAAAGCGCAAGGGAATAGATATATTGTTCGCCCTTGATACCTCTAAAAGCATGTTGGCTGAGGATGTCAGGCCAAACCGCTTAAAGCGTGCCAAGTTTGCCATTATGGATTTTGTGAACCAATTGGAAGGGGATCGGGTGGGCTTGATGCCTTTTGCTGGATCAGCATATCTTATGTGTCCAATGACCATTGATTACAATGCTTTTGAAAGTTCTTTACAGGCGGTGGATACGACGATTATTCCCCGTGGTGGCACTGATATTGGAAAAGCCCTTGCAGAAGCCGAGAGAGTTCTCAGCAATGAAGCAAATCATAAGATTCTTGTATTAATCACCGATGGTGAAAATCTTGAAGGTGATGCCTTGCAGGCTGCGAGGGCGGCAGCAGAACAGGGGGTGACCATTTATACCGTGGGTGTGGGAACTCGTGATGGGGAGCTTATTCCGTTGAATCGAAATGGAAAGGCTGGATTTGTCAAAGATGAAACAGGAAAGTTTATCACTTCCAGGCTTGACGAAAGCACTCTTACAGAAATTGCTGACATAACGGGCGGTCTGTTTGTTCCGCTTGGTGTTGGAGGCGAAGGATTGCAGACTGTTTATGAGGAAAAACTTTCACTCATCCCCAAGGAAGAGTTGGCGGAAAAACGTCATAAGGTGGCTTTGGATCGTTTTGCCTGGCCTCTTGGGGCTGCCATTGTTTTGCTCATGCTGGAGTTTCTGGTGGTGGGGAGAAAATCCTCCCGAAGCCTGCGGCTGCCTTTTATTAAAACAGCAGGTCGCAGAAAAAAAGAGAAAGCGGCTGCTCTTCTGCTCTTGTGTCTTCTTTTGACTGTTTCCACAACAAAAGTTGATGCTTCAGAAGGAGAGGATTCCTACAGGGAAGGTGATTATCTTTCCGCGGGAGCGTATTATGATGAGCTTTTGCAGGAAAAACCGAACGATCCGAAATTACACTATAACTATGGAACAACAGCCTATAAAAACAATATGTTTGAGGATGCGGCAAAGTCATTTTCCGAGGCATTGAAAAGTGACGATCTCAGCTTGCAGGAAAAAGCGTATTACAATCGAGGGAATGCGTTGTTTCAACGAGGAAATGAGAGTTTGCAGACTGATCCACAGCACACAATGAAGTTGTGGGAAGAGGCTGTTGCCTCCTACGATGGTGCCTTACAGTTGAATTCGTTGAATGATGATGCAAGCTCTAACTTCAACTTTGTGAAAAAGAAACTCGAAGAGTTGAAGAAGCAGCAGAAAGAACAGGAAAAGAAAAATAAGAAGACGAATGACGAGGAACAGCAGAACCAAGACGAAAACAAAGATCAGCAGCAGGGTGAAAAACAAAAAGGTGAGCCGAAGGACCAGCAGGGGCAGAACCAGCAAGGGCAGGAACAGGAAAACAGCAACCAGGATTCGTCCGCTAAGGGTGGTGAAGGGGAGCAAAAAGATCAGAACAGTGGGGAAAATGGCGGGCAGGAACAGAAGAAGGATGCCTCGGCTGATCAGGAAAATGAGCAGAATGACGTTCCAGGACAGGAAGGAAGTCAACAGACCGAGGACTCTCAGCAGCAGGCTCAACAGGTCCAACAGGCGCAACAGGAAGAGCAGGAACGAGAAGCTCGGGATCTGCAGAGAAGGATTCAGGGAAAAATGACCAGCGAAGAGGCAACACAGCTCTTAAACAGTCTGAAAGACCAGGAAGGTGAATTGAATTTTGTCCCGGTAGCGAGTGGAAGTAACGAAAGGGACACAGCAAAGGATTGGTAATGAAAACTGGAAATCAAAGACGAAATCAGGAAAGGGGAGTTTTCCCGGGGTTATTGTTCTTTGTGGGACTGCTTCTTTTTATGTTTGTGAGTGTAGTACCATTACAGGCAGCAATCGATGTGTCTGCAACACTGAGCCCAAGGAGTTTCCCGCTCGATCGTGCCGCGGCGTTGAACATAACGGTCAAGGGCAGTCGATCATTTCAACCACAGCTCCCTGAAGTGGATGGGCTGATATTTCACCAGCGTGGCCAGTCCACGCAGATGGAATTTATCAACGGAACCTTATCATCTTCAGTGACTCTTAGCTATCTTGTTCAGGCAGAACGTAGTGGTACGTTTACTATTCCACCCATTCAGGTAAGCAGTAAAGATGGAGAAGGTGCAACCCGACCGATACGCCTTGAAGTAACAGGCTCTCAGTCATCGGCCATTTCCCGGCAGACGGTCACGGGGGCTGCACCGGCCACCAGGCTCCGCTCGGGGGAGGCGGAAAAGCTTGCCTTTCTTCGGGTAACCCCTGCCAAAGAAACGAGCTATCCCGGCGAGATTGTCCCTGTAAAGATACAGATTTTCTTTCGTGAAGGAATAAAGGCCAATCTGAACAGCCTCCCTCAGCTGCATGGGGAAGGGTATGTGTTGCAGCAACTGGAGCGAGAACCTGTACGAAGCAGGGAAGGGGTAAACAATACGATCTATTCGGTTCTGACCTGGGAGTCTGCTCTGTCCGGTATTAAAGAAGGTTCACATGATATCAGCATAGAGATTGCAGCGACACTTCTCCTGCCGGAACAGCGGCGTGGATCTTCCTTTGGCGGGAGTTCCATGTTTAACGATCCCTTCTTTAACAGTTTCTTTTCTTCTTATCGGGAGAAAAATGTAGAAGTGGCAAGCCCGGTTCAACGACTCACAGTGGCTCCTCTGCCAGAGCAGGGACAGCCTGACAATTTCAGTGGCGCCATTGGCGAATTTGAGTTGTCTGTTTCCGCAGATCCTGTTGAGCTGAGTCCCGGTGATCCCATAACCTTAACCATGATTGTAAGCGGGCAGGGGAATTTCGATCGGGTACAGGCACCGAAATTACGTTCTGAAAAAGGCTGGAAGACCTATACGCCTTCATCTGAGTTGTTAAAAGATGGTGGGCCGGGCCAGGGGAAAAAGGTGTTTGAGCAGGCAATTGTTGCCAAAGACCTTAGCATGAAGGAGATTCCTGTCATCGAGTTCAGTTATTTTGATTCGGCTGCCGGTGCTTATAAAACCCTCAGCTCCAACCCCATTCCTGTGGTGTTCAAAGAGGGGGGGATGGGGAAGATTGAGCCTGCACCGGTGCCTCAAATGGTTCCGAGAACAGAGGCTGAACGGCAGAAAACCGTGATTCGTGACGCCGCAGTAAAAGCTCCCCTGGAGGGGCTTGCGCCGCTGCAACATGTTTCTGGTGATATGGATCAAAGACTTACACCTCTGTTTACTAAAATGTGGTTTCAACTCGTGGCTTTGCTGCTGCTTCTTCTGCTTGCTACAATTATGATCGTCAAAATCCGTGCGGCACGATATGCCAACAATCCCCGGTTACAACGTGATCGGGAAATGAAAGCCTTATTCGAGCAGGGTGTCAGGGAGATGAATACATGTCTCGCGAAAAAGAACGCAAAAGCTTTTCTGGAAAAAAGCCAGAAAACCATACGAGAGCAGCTTGGCCTGGCTTGGGGTGTCCAGTCGGCTGCAATAACCCATGCGGATTTAAAAAGGCGACTGCCGGAGGATTCAATCCTGCCTGTGGTGTTTCGGGCAGCCGATGAAAGTGCCTATGGTGGGCAGAGTTTGAGTCAACAGGAAATGCAGGATTTTTTTGATCGTCTAAAAACAGAACTGGAAACGTTGATATGAAATTGATGGCAAAAGTATGCACCTTGGTTTTTGCCTGTTTACTGCTGTTTTGCAGTCAGCATGTTTTCGCGGCTACAGGAGATCAGACACGGCAGAGTGTGTTTGAGGATGGCATGACCGCCTACAGTCGTGGAGACTATCGGGCGGCCATTGAAAAGTTTGAGTCGTTGGCAGCCGACGGACTCTCTGCACCTCTTTTGTACAATCTGGCGAACAGTTACGCACAGGCGGGACAAACAGGAAAAGCTATCCTGAACTATGAGCGGGCATTGCGTCTGGCGCCGGGAGACTCTGATACCCAGGGGAATCTGGAACATATACGAAAAGAAAAGGGGCTCTTTCAGGAGGAACGAAGTTTTCTGCAAGGCTTTGTGACACTGTTGAGCTTGAACCAGTGGGTTGCAGTAAACACTGTTTTCATGACTTTTTTTGCTGCTATTTTGCTGCTTCCCAGTGGTGTACCTTTGAAAAGCTCATTTCGCCGAGGATTGGCGTTTCTCTTCTGTATTCTTACTGTGACGACATTTGCGGGAGTGGTCGGCCAGTATCAACACTGGTACGATGGTGTTGTGGTGGCAGGCGATGCACGACTCAGAGTTTCACCTTTTGCGACTGCAGTCCCCATAGGAAGTATTCAGGAGGGACGTCTGCTTCGTCCGGGGAAAGAACATAACGGTTTTGTGCTAGTGGTGGATGAGTCCGGACGTAAGGGCTGGCTTTCAGTTGATGCTTTTGAGCCTATTGCCATTCCTTGAGTTTTTGCTTGATAAATCCTGTTATCTGTTGCTGAGCTCCCTTTCCATTTCCTTCTGCCATGACGGGTGAATCAAAGGCGAAGTGAGCTGGTATCTCGGGATGGATTTGTCCGAGATCCTTGATGACTTTGCCATTTGTCCAGGCATCTGTTTTCAGGGCAAGGGGAAGAACAGGAACGCCTGCTTTCTGGGCAAGTTTTACCCCGATGCTGTTGAATTGTTTTGAGTCAAAGTGTGTCCCTCTTGTGGTCTGCGGAAAAACAGTAACAGATATCCCCAGTTCCAGGCGTTTTTGTCCTTCGCCAAATACTTTTTTCAGGTCTT
Organism: uncultured Desulfocapsa sp.; assembly: GCA_947311435.1. Taxonomy (GTDB): domain Bacteria; phylum Desulfobacterota; class Desulfobulbia; order Desulfobulbales; family Desulfocapsaceae; genus Desulfocapsa. Next base: position 6,307 of record CAMZKT010000029.1, on the reverse strand, counting down.
CTCGTGGATTTGTTCTGCCGAGTGCAATGGGGTTCTGTGACTGCATGATATGCTTGAATACCGGGTAATGCATAAGGCTTTCTTTGATTATAAATGTAACTGGTATTTCCTGGGCGACAATAGCCGGGATGACCACGGTATCCATCATACTCATATGATTGGCAACTATTACACAGGGAGTTTTCAGTGTCTGAAGGTACTCAATGCCGCTAATTGATACTTTGAGTCCGGTTCGTTCAAGAGCGCGAAGAACATTTAAGCTCGAAAGGCGCCATGCCTCCTTGTTGTATTTTCCGTGTCTGGCCATTCTGCTGGAAAAATAAATATTTGTCAGAAAATGTACATAAAAAGAAACGGACGGGAACTTCTTAGCCCAAAAGGTACCTGTGTCTGGCGGGGTTTGATAACAGTTGTTTTTGTATACTATTTTGTCCATGATTGTCTGGGGCTGTTTTTTATCTGGTAGTGAGTGATGTATAGAGATACAATATAATTGTTCACAGAGTATGGTGTGCGGTGTTTCGTGATCAGTAAGAGTACAATGAACAAAGAATGAGGACAACAAAGAATGGCCTGTTAAGGAGAATTCTCCTGTTTTATATTGAAATCTCTACCTGCGGATGCGTCTTTACTGGTTGCGTGGTTAAAGTTGCAGTACCATAGAAGTGGTCGAACAAGGTGGTAATTCTACGGATACAAAAAACGTCCCACCGAATTGAGATAATATGAAAAAAGAAAGAAAAAAGACAAGTCTTACTTTGTTTCGAACCGAAGCTGCTGCCTCGTCAATCGCAGTCAAAATTGCATTAATAATGACTGTTGTCATTATTACGGGAATGGGACTGTTGAGCCTTTTTATCCTTGGTAATCAAAGTCGTATTTTTATTCAACAGGCAGATGCCTATGCAGCGGCACTGGGCGATCAGTTGGCTGTTGTGGTACTGGAACCTGTTCTGGCAGGAGACCTTCAGGCTGTGGAACAATTGATCTCGAATCTTGGTTACAAAGAGGGGATAGAAGGGGTTTCCGTTTACTCCGATCAATCGGTACTGCTTTCCAGTATAGGGGTTCTCCCCCGTGAAAATCCCGTGGATGTCCTTGCTGATGATCCTTTGAACTGGTCATTGGGTGGTGGGGAAAATGTTGATCTTAGTTCGTATGTCAGCAAAATCACTTTTCAGGATTTAACCGTGGGCTATTGTGTCCTCACCTTTGACCGTTCCTTTATGGGGGCTGCCTACGGCGATACATTGCGGACAATCCTGTTGATTACTGCTCTGATGGTTACTCTGGGCATTATTGTTGCTATTTTTATTGGCAGGCGTTTATCCCGCCCGGTACAGCAACTTGTGGCTGGAACCTGGGAGATTTCTCAGGGTAATTATGATTTTCGCTTTAAGGATTATCGCAAAGATGAACTTGGACAGCTTATGCGCTCCCTGAATACGATGACAGAGGGACTTTCCCGGAAAGAACAGGTGGAGCAAACCTTTTCCCGCTATGTTTCTCATGACGTGGCAACCACTGTTATGGACGAAGTGAAAAGCGGGCTTGGTGGGAGTTATGTACAGGCTACGGTGCTCTATGCGGATATTGCCGGTTTTACCCGGTTGAGTGAAAAACTTGAACCGGAGGGGCTCAATAAATTATTGAACGATTACTTTACTCTTATAGATAGGATTGCAGGAGAACATAAGGGACATATTGATAAATATATCGGTGATTGTGCCATGATTCTTTTTGGTGCCCCCAATCATGATGATGAACATGGTATGAATGGTATTCGCTGCGCACTTGAGATTCAGAGAGCCATCGAGAAGTATAATCTTCAACGGGTTGATATGGGAATGATTGTGGTGAAGTTTAGTGTTGCTATTAATTCCGGCGTGATGCTGGCAGGTAACATGGGTTCGGAGAGGCGAATGGAATACACAGTTATTGGTGATGCGGTGAACCTTGCGGCACGTCTTTCATCCCTTGCAAGTGCTAGCCAGATACTTGTTACCCGTGATCTGCATGACTCTTTGCAGTTGGGTCGGCATTACTCAACCGGGCTTGTTCGGACTATTCGACTGCGTGGAAAATCGGATCCTGTTGAGATATGGGAAATCAAGTACCCTGAACAAGAGGTGGCTGCAACTGAACTCGTTGGGATGACAGCTTCTGATTTGGTTCACTAATATTCTTATGAAACACTATATTATATTTTCCCTTATTTTTCTGCTTTTTCAGGGGTGTGCTCAGTTGGGCTCCTCGCGACTGGAAGCGGATCGTTTGGAAACGCTAAATAATTATGTAAACAAGCAGGAGTTCGGACAGGCACTTCGTCTTCTTTCAGAGACTCCCGTCGATCACCCGCAGGCTGTGGAACTTGAGAAAAAACGGAAACAGGTTCTCAATGCTCAAAGGGCATACGAGATAGAAAGTATTTCCCTTGCCCGTAAACAGGAGCGGGCCGGTGAGTGGTCTGCTGCCAGGCTAAGTTACAAAAGGGCTCTGGAGAAAAGTGGTCCGTCTCAGAAACTTGAACTGGCAGAACAGGCACTGCTTGAATGGTTTCAGGTAAAGAAAAATGGTCTGGAGCTTGAAGAGTTAATTGTAACCGGTGAGCTTTTGCACAAGAAACTGCCTCTTTTACAGCAGCTTCACGACTTGGATCCCGATGATCCTGCAATACAACAACGATATTCTCGTGCCCGAAATGAAACAAAAGAAGTTGCTCAGCACTTGTTGGAGTATGGAAAGAGCATGCTTGAGGAAAAAAAGTTTACCATGGCTGGTCGAATTCTTCCTCTGGTCGTGAAGCTTGCACCAGACCTGGAGGCCAAAACGGCCCTGAAGCATTTAAATACCAGATTGAAGGCGGGAACTCAGAAAAAGCAGAAAAATAAAAAAGAAATTTCCAGGAAAAAAGATAAAAAAAGAATAGAGGCTTATAATAAGGCCATGACCCAGGGCGACTTCTCTGGGGCGCGTCGCCAGCTTTCCCTACTGACTCCAACAATGCGGGAAAGCATGGCAGCTAAGCTAATGCAGGAACGCTTGGACAGGGACATCAGCACATATGTACAAAAAGAGCTCGCTGTGGGAGATTCATTTTACCGCTCCGGACAATACGAACAGGCAATTAAGGTATGGCAGGCCATTCAAGAGCTTGAGCAGGGCAATGAAGCGGTGAAAAGTAAAATTGAGCGGGCACAAGTAATCGTTGAGAAAGTAAACTCTTTACGGAGACGTCAAGGCGGAGAGGCTGCCATACGGAGTACCGAGGAATAAAAATCAGGACAAGCCGCCTCTTACGTTATCTCTTCCCTCACGCTTTGCCTGATACAGGCGTTTGTCTGCCAGGGCAAGTAATTTATCCATTGAAACTTCATCCATCTCATTTGTAGAGGCGACGCCTATGGATATGGTAATGTAAAGATCGTTTCCTCTACAGGAAAAACAGTGTTTTTTTATGCTTTGCCGTATTCGTTCCGCAAATTTTACACCACTTTGAATGTTGCCTCGGCTAATTCCGTAAAACTCTTCTCCACCATAGCGGCCAATATCTTCTTCTACTCGTTTTAATGAAAGCATTTGTGAGGCAAGCTCTTTAAGAACAAAATCACCCATTTGATGGCCGTAGGTGTCATTCACCGATTTAAAATAGTCGATGTCTATCATGAGGACAGAGAAGTCATCAATGTATCCCCTTTGTCTTTCACCGATGCGCACTTCAAAGAGTTTTTTCATTATGATTCTTTTGGGCAATCCGGTAAGGTCGTCAAAATATCCGATCTGTTCAAGGAGCGCTTTCTGCTCCATTTCCTTGCTGACATCGGTGAGGGAACCATAGGTTAATGTAATGTTGTCCTGGGGGTAATGTTCCACGCACCCCCTGTCTTTGAGCCATATGGTTTTTCCTGAAGGTAAAAGCATATGATACACTGCTTCCACCTGTTTGTTTCTTAATACATTTTCCCTGAGACCTTGACGTTTTCTGGAAATCTGTTGCTGAGTTATTATCTCTTCTTCCACCTTTGACTGTGACAAATCTGTATAATGGAAAATTCGCTGGTTTTGAATGGAGTCTCTGAAAGCCTGAGAGACTTCGGCCATATTTGTATCAAGGAGGTCGATAAGTTGCTGGCCAACGAATTCAAACCAGATGCTGTTGTCTTCCTGGTTCCATGCGGTAATATAAGGCATAATCGGAAAGTTGTATTTGTCGAAAGTGTTGGAGTCCTGAATCACAGAGTGGGTGCGCTTTTTTAAAGTGGGGGTAAAAGCACCTGTGAGAATCCGCCCGGAATAGTTGTCTGGAAGTTCTGTCATTTGTATTGTGGAAGAATCGTTTTTACAGTAACTCCTCAAATGTCTGGCCGCCATTGAAGAGTTGATTGAACCCTCAATCCTGCAATTTAATGATGATGATATATGATACATCAAACCAGCACGAGCTACAATGGTGGCAGCTGTTATTTCGCATTTTAGAGCAGTGCAGATTTGCGTAAATAATATTTGTAATCACCATCGTAGATTCGCATTTCACCGTGGTCAATTTCCATGACGCGGTCAACCAGTGAGTGGAGAAAGTGTCGATCATGACTCACTAAAACCACAGTTCCTTTGTATTTTTTGAGAGCTTCAAGCAAGATTTCCCGTGATAGCATATCCAAGTGGTTGGTTGGCTCATCAAGAATGAGAAGATTGTAAGGTCGTGCCAGAAGCGTCGCAAGAACGACACGGCTTTTCTCGCCGCCCGAGAGAAGCGAAATTCGCTTGTCAGCCTCATCGCCCCGAAAGAGAAATGCTGCACAAATATTGCGAACCGTGCCAATATGTGCCTGAGGCATGGCATTTTGAATTGTGTCAAAGACAGTTTGTTTGCTATCCAGTATATCCATGGAATGTTGGCTGAAGTATCCCACTGCAACCTTGGCGCCAAGTTTTACGGTTCCTGCACTTGCATCTGTTTTACCGGCAAGTACCTTTAAAAATGATGACTTTCCTGCACCGTTTACTCCCACGACAGCGACTTTTTCCTGGCGTCTTATCATTCCGGTGACACCACTGAACACCTCTTTTTTACTCTGATCTTCAAGTATCCAGTGCTTTGCAAGATTGTTCATGGCCGCAACATCATCACCACTGCGGGGAACGTCGTTACATTCAAAACGTATTCTTTTTTGTTCAGGTGGTAATTCAATACGTTCGATTTTTTCCAGTTTCTTGATTCGTGATTGCACCTGAGCTGCATGGGAAACACGGGAAGCAAAACGGGCTATGAAGTCTTTTTCTTTGGCAAGCATTTCCTGTTGACGACGATAACTGGCAAGAAGGTTGTCTCGGCGAATCTGGCGCTCATGGAGGTAAAAATCATAGTTTCCGCCATAGCTTGTAAGTGTTTTGTTGGCAACTTCTACTATTTTGCTTACAATGGAATTCATAAAGGCGCGGTCATGGCTGGTCATGAGAAGAGCACCTTTGAAATCGTTTTTCAGCCAATCTTCAAGCCAGAGAATGGACTCCATATCAAGATGGTTTGTAGGTTCATCAAGAAGTAGAACATCGGGATTGATGGTGAGAATTCGGGCAAGAGCAATACGCATTTTCCAGCCGCCACTGAATGATTCAACGGGGAGGTGATATTCGTCTGGGCCAATGCCGAGCCCTGTAAGTACCGCCTGTGCACGACTCTCAAGGTCGTAACCGCCCCGGTGTTCAAACTCTTCCTGGGCATTACCGTAACGTTCAAGAAGAGTTGCCAATTTATCATCTGCCATGGGCTCTGCCATGGCGGCTTCCATTTCCTGAATGTCACGAGCCAGATCAACTACAGTGGTCATGGCAGACATGGTTTCTTCAAGTGCAGAACGTCCACTCATCTCTCCAACTTCTTGAGAGAAATAAGCGAGAATGGTTTTCTTTGAACAGGAAATCTCACCTTTGTCGGCCTCTTCTTCCCCCATTATTAAACGAAATACTGTACTTTTTCCTGCACCGTTCGGGCCCACCATTCCGGTACGAATCCCCGGGAGAATTTGCAGGCTTGCATTTATAAAGAGAATTTGCTTGCCGTACTGCTTGGAAATATTGCTAAGATGGATCATAGTGAGAATCTCGGGATAAAGAAATAGTGTTATCGGAATGTGTTGTCGAGTAAAGTGGGAGTTTGAAAAAATGGCGTGGTAAAGCTCTTCGCCACCGTGCCAGGCTTTTGCGAGTGTTTTAAAATCAAACAGATTACCTTGTAAGGAAAATAAAAACCATGGGAAATCCATTTCAGGAGCAACTCTTGAAGGCGGGTCTGGTGAATAAAAAG
>CAMZKT010000028.1 GCA_947311435.1 uncultured Desulfocapsa sp. | reverse complement strand
TTGAAGAGAAACGCCTTGTTCTGCAACGGGAATTTATCGATCATCGTACCGATTTTGAAAAGAGTGCTGCCATCAGTAAAAAAATGATGAGTCTTGGTGTTGAGATTGCGAATCTGTTCAACGATCGAATTATTTGTACCCGATGTATTAACGGGGTCGCCTCGAACATGAAAGATCTGGCAAAACGTTTCAGGCGAATTCGAGTAGAAGTTGTGAAGGCGCAGAAACTTGCTGCTGCAGAGAGTGGAAAGCCTGAGATGACTCCAAAAGAATTGGAGTTCCACATTGGGATGCAGATGAAAGAAGGGCTTGGCTTTGGATATCGTGCTCTGAATAGGGTTATTCATGAGATGGAAACTGGTCGGGATATATATAAAGAGGCTAAAGAGTCGCTTGTTCGGGCAAATCTTCGTTTGGTAATATCAGTCTCCAAAAAGTATCTCAACCGTGGCCTGCAATTTCCGGATCTTATTCAGGAAGGGAATATTGGCTTGATGAAAGCCGTCGAGAAGTTTGACTATCGAAGGGGGTATAAATTCAGTACTTATGCAACCTGGTGGATTCGCCAATCCATCACTCGCGGTATCGCAGATCAGGGGCGTACTATACGTCTCCCTGTTCATATGATTGAAACCATTAATCGTCTACTTCGAGTGTCTAAGGATTTTGTTCGTGAAGAAAGTCGTGAGCCAAGCCCGGAAGAAATGGCAGAGCAGCTTGGAACCGATGTTGAAAAGGTAAAGGCTGCTCTCAAAACAGCCAAAGATGCCATATCCCTGGATACTCCAGTTGGTGATGACGATGATACGTTTCTTGGTGATTTTATTGAGGACTGTTCTGCCCTTGGGCCCCATGATGCATCAATGATAGAGAGCTTGAAGGAGTGTCTCAGTAAGGTGATGTCATCTCTTTCACCCCGTGAGGCCAAGGTGTTGCGAATGCGTTATGGTATCGATGTGGAAAGTGATCTTACTCTTGAAGAGGTCGGGAAATGCTTTGCGGTGACCAGGGAGAGGATTCGTCAGATTGAAGCGCAGGCCATCAAGAAGTTGAAACACCCCTCTCGAGCGGAAGATCTACGTGTCTTTATGATTGACTGATCTGCTGTTCCTTGAGGTTTATTCCCGGACTTTTGTCCGGGATTTTTGTTTGGTCTCCTGTGAACAAATGCAGAGGCAGAGTTTTGTTGATGCAAGCCACTTCCCCCTGTGAGTAGTTATGTGCAAAGAAAGAAGATGCCGGATACGACTGTAATTGACTGGATGGCCTTGAGTTTCGTTCCAGGACTTGGAAGCAAAGGATTACACCAGTTGGTGGCTCATTATGGGAGTCCGAAGGAGGTTTTTTCTGCCTGCTCAGGTCGTGGACAGGAGCACCATTTTGTTGGTCGTAAAAATGTCTTGGTCGGATTGAAAAAACCTACTCCTTTCTATGAAAAGGCAGGGACACTACTTCAAAGATTAGTCGCCGCAGGGGCGGAGGCGATTTGTCCCGATGACCATAGCTACCCACAGCTTTTAAAACAAATTGCCGACCCACCAGCGATTATATATGTACAAGGGCGCATTGAGCTGCTCAATTCCTTATCTGTGGCCATGGTCGGCTCTCGTGCTGCAACATCTTACGGGAAGCGATGTAGTTTTATGCTGGCTCGTGACCTTGCAGCTTCGGGACTAACTGTGGTTTCTGGTCTGGCCTCGGGTATAGACAGTGAAGCGCACTCCGGTGCCCTGTCCGTCCAGGGAGCTACTGTAGGAGTACTTGGCTGTGGACTGGATGTTGTGTATCCACGGAACAACCGGAACTTGTATGAAAGAATACGTAATGAAGGGCTTCTTGTAAGTGAATATCCTCTTGGGACGAAACCGGATCCTTTTCGTTTTCCCGCCAGAAATCGGATTATCTCTGGATTGAGCCGTGGTGTTGTGGTGGTGGAAGCGGCCAGAAGATCAGGCTCTCTTATAACAGCTGAAATGGCACTTGACGAAGGGCGTGATGTTTTTGCTGTTCCAGGTCAAATTGACTCTTTAAAAAGTGCTGGGACTCATTGCTTGTTGCAACAGGGAGCCAGGTTGATACAGTCAGCAGAAGATATCTGTAATGAATTGCAAGTTACCAGGTTCCGTGATGATACTTTTAAAAATACCGATGAACCTGCCGCTGCAAGTATGCTTGACCCGGCTGCAAAGAAGCTGTTTGACGCAATTGATGTGTATTCATGTTCCCGTAATACCTTGATTGCAGCTTCCGGGATGGGGCCGGCGAAGGTGACAGAGTTGCTTTTGCTGCTCGAATTGGAAGGGCTTGTCGAAATACTTCCGGGTGATGAAATACGTCGTGTAATCTAATGGAATCGAAAAAATAGTATGAATTTCAGTCTGTAAGAAAATCTTACTGTAATCTGCAGACTGTAAATGTTTGAGATGCTATCCGAATAGTAACGAAATACTGAGGAGACTGCTATGCTTGAAATTCAATTTGCACCGTCAATTCTGTCCGCTGATTTTACCCGCCTTGGTGAGGAAATCAAGGCGGTGGATCAGGCTGGTGCTGAGGCTATACATATAGATGTCATGGATGGTCATTTTGTTCCCAATATAACCATTGGTCCGTTGGTTGTGAAGGCGGCTCGAAGGGCCACAAAGAAAGTTCTTGATGTTCATTTGATGATAAGTGATGCCGACAAATACATCGATTCATTTGCAGAGGCCGGGGCGGACTGGATTACGGTCCACGTTGAAGCATGTACCCATATGCATCGGACAGTCGGCAGGATCAGGGAGCTTGGAAAAAAAGCGGGTGTGGTTTTAAATCCGGCCACCCCCTTGTCGAGCCTGGATTACATACTGGAAGATTTGGATCTGGTAATGCTGATGAGTGTGAACCCGGGTTTTGGTGGTCAATCATTTATTGAATCATCTCTTGGAAAAATAGACAGTCTTAAAAAAAGGATTGATCAACTTGGTCTGGAGGTTGCTATTGAGGTTGATGGTGGAATAAGCCCGGCAACCGTAGGCCGTGTGGCAGAGGCGGGAGCAAATATCTTTGTGGCAGGGTCAGCGATTTATGGATCCGATGATTATATGTCTGTTATTGCTGAAATGCGGAATCTTGCCGACGAAGGCAAGGGGAAAAGGGGAGGCAATCATGAAGAATAATTGGAAATCCATGGTTGATTGCAAAGCCTATGAAACGTTAACACTCCTGGCCCGGAGTCCTTTTGATCTGAGTGCAGAAAATGCTTTGACAGCGGAACGACTGGAAAGGTTTCATTGTAAAGGCGATGAGTTTGATCTCTTATATGGCTGTCAAAGGGTTACACCTGAAGTTCTTGATGCTCTGCAGTCACTTGCCGATGAGTGCAAGCTGATCGAACAGTTTGAGCATATGCGCTGTGGCGCTGTTATGAATTGTATAAAGAATTTTCCTTCTGAAAATCGTCAGGTTCTTCATACAGCCTGTCGCGATATATTTTCCAACTCTCCAGCGTGTGAGTCGGCAACAGAGCAGGCCAAGGCAGAACTCGCCTCGTTGAAAACATTTCTCGAGGAGTTGGACCAGGGAAGGATTTGTAATGAGCAGGGACAACGCTATACCACGCTTATTCATGTGGGTATTGGTGGCTCGGATCTTGGTCCCAGGTCGATATATGAGGCACTCCTGCCTTTCAGACAAAAAGATCGGGTGGTTCATTTTATCTCCAATGTCGATCCTGATGATGCCGCAGCAGTTCTTGAGAAGGTCGATCTTTCGCGATCATTGGTGGTGGTGGTGTCTAAAAGTGGCACTACGCTTGAAACACTCTCCAATGAGACCCTGGTTCGTACAGCTTTTGAGAATGCTGGGCTTGATTCTGTGAATCACTGTGTCTCTGTTACCGGAGAGTCCAGCCCCATGGATAATCCGAAACGGTACCTGCGCACTTTCCATATGTATGACTATATAGGAGGACGATTCAGTTCAACTTCCATGGTTGGTGCTGTGATGTTAGGCTTTGCACTGGGCTATGAGCAGGTCGTTGATTTCCTGCAGGGAGCCGCTAACGGTGACAGTGCAGCAACAAACAGGGATATTCGTTCAAACTCTGCTTTGCTGCTTGCTCTTCTTGGGGTTTGGAATCACACATTCCTGGGAATGCCAACTGTTGCAATACTCCCGTATAGCCAGGCTTTACATCGTTTTCCCGCCCATCTGCAACAGTGTGACATGGAATCCAATGGAAAATCTGTTCAACGTAATGGCGAGGCGCTGCAAATAAAGAGTGGCCCTGTTCTCTGGGGCGAGCCGGGAACCAATGGGCAACACGCTTTTTATCAACTGCTCCACCAGGGAACTGAAAAAGTTGCGGTGGAGTTTATCGGATTCAGAAAAAGTCAGCGTGGGAAGGATTTGAAAATAGAAGGGAGTACTTCGCAGCAGAAACTGATTGCAAACCTTCTTGCTCAGTCCATGGCACTGGCTATTGGAAAAGACGATGTGAACCCGAACAAGAGGTTTCCTGGAAATAAAGTTAACGTAATTCTCATGGCAAATCGATTAACACCCAAAAGCATGGGGGCACTCTTGGCCTTATATGAAGCAAAAATTGTGTTTCAGGGGTTTTGCTGGAACATAAACTCCTTTGACCAGGAGGGCGTACAGTTAGGGAAAGTCTTAGCGGGTGAGATCCTTGGTGCAATGTCAGGAAAAGAGGATGAAAATCACCTTACCAGGGCCTTTCTTTCGGCAGCCAGGATTCAGTAGCTTCCAGGAGTCAAAATTGCAATTGGTTAGGCATTCGTTTCCGTCCACTGTGCATTCCGTTTTTTGTTGACAAAACTGTTGTTCGGAGATACCTTGTGACGCTGAATGACTATTCATAAGTATGCGTTTCACAGCCCTCTGTTTTTGTCGTTGGTATTGCTGAAAAAACAGACAGCAGGAGGCGAACGGTTCCATTTCCGGACTGTCAGTTTTTGAAGCAGATACTGTTGATGTGTTGATTCTGGTAAAGGTTGAAGTATAACAGAAAATTTAAGGAGGAAAATTCATGGCAAAGCATGATACACCCTTGTTGGACGAGCTTGAAAAAGGCCCGTGGCCAAGCTTCGTTACCGACATTAAGCGCCAGGCGGAGAAAAATCCGGATTGTTGGGATATTCTCGGCATACTCGAGCTCTCTTTCAGAGACAAAATTACTCACTGGAAGCATGGTGGAATCGTAGGTGTTTTCGGTTATGGTGGTGGTATTGTCGGCCGTTATGCGGATGTTCCTAAAGAATATCCAGGTGTTGAACATTTTCATACTGTTCGTGTTAATCAACCTGCATCCAAATACTACAGCACGGAAAATCTTCGTCACCTCATGGAACTTTGGGACAAGCATGGATCAGGAATGACCAATATGCATGGCTCCACTGGTGATATTATTCTTCTTGGCTGTCGTACCGAAGCGCTTGAGCCATTTTTCTGGGACTTGACGCACGAGTTGGGACAGGATCTTGGTGGTTCCGGATCTAACCTCCGTACTCCAGCAAACTGCCTTGGTGAGTCACGTTGTGAGTGGTCATGTTATGATACTGAAGAGTTGTGTCATCATTTGACCATGCATTATCAGGATGAGATTCATCGTCCTGCTTTTCCTTATAAATTTAAATTCAAGTTCTCTGGCTGTGCCAATGACTGTGTTGCCGCTATTGCCCGTTCCGATTTTGCTGTTATAGGAACCTGGAAGGATGATATCCGCATTGACCAGGCTGCAGTAAAGGAATATGTTGCAGGGAATATCCCAGCTAATGGTGGAGCACATTCCGGTCGTGACTGGGGCTCATTTAGTATCAAAAAGGAAGTTATTGATCTTTGCCCAACAAACTGCATGTGGATGGAAGGAGATGAACTGAAAATTGATGACACAGAGTGTACCCGTTGCATGCATTGTATCAATGTTATGCCACGCGCACTGCGTCCAGGTGCTCAAGGAGGGGCTTCAATCCTGATTGGTGCCAAAGCTCCAATTCTTGATGGTGCCCAATTTGCGACATTGATTTTCCCTTTCATTGAAATTTCCGCTGAAAACGAGTTTGAGAATGTTATCGAAATCATCGAAAATGTTTGGGACTGGTGGATGGAAGTTGGTAAGAACCGTGAACGAGTTGGTGAGACCATGCAGCGCGTCGGACTGCCGACCTTCATCAAGGTAATGGGAATTGATCCAATTCCTCAGCATGTGAAAGAACCTCGTTCAAATCCCTATGTGTTCTGGGAAGAAGAGGAAGTTGAGGGTGGTTTCGATCGTAGTGTCGAAGAATTCCGTAAGCGTCACGCAGCATAAAAACAATAATCGAGTAAACCGTTAAACTCGAACACATACTTTAGGAGGATATTAATATGGGCTACGATCCCGAAAAACCCATGGTGGATAGAATTACAGACCTTGGGCCCCCACATTATTCAAAATTTCACCCCCCGGTTATTGCCAAAAACAAGGGGAAATGGCTGTGGCATGAAATCACTCAGCCTGGTGTACTTGTTCATAAAGCAGAATCTGGTGATGAGTGTTGGACTGTACGCGTAGGTGGCGCACGGTTGATGTCAACAGAACATATATATGAGTTGTGTGATGTCGCGGATGCTCATTGTGATGGTTATCTTCGTTTTACCACCAGAAACAATGTGGAATTCATGGTTGATGACAAAGCAAAGGTTCAGCCTCTGCTTGACGACCTTGCATCCCGTGGTAACAAATTTCCAGTGGGTGGTACTGGAGCAGGTGTGACCAATATCGTACATACTCAAGGGTGGGTACATTGTCATACTCCAGCCACTGATGCGTCTGGTGTTGTGAAAGCAGTTATGGATGAGTTGTTTGATTATTTTGTAACTATGTCATTGCCTGCTCAGGTTCGTATTGCGCTTGCCTGCTGTTTGAATATGTGCGGTGCTGTACATGCCTCCGATATCGCCATTCTAGGTGTTCATCGTAAGCCACCCATGATTGACCATAGTCGGATCACCGGTGTTTGTGAACTTCCTCTGGCCATTGCTTCCTGTCCATTGGGCGCTGTTAAGCCAGCTAAGGCAACCGTTGATGGAGTAGAAATCAAGACCGTTAAAATCAATAACGATCGTTGTATGTATTGCGGTAACTGCTACACCATGTGTCCTGCAATGCCTCTCGCCGATCCTGAAGGTGATGGGATCGCCATTCTTGTTGGTGGTAAAGTTTCCAACTCCAGGACTTCGCCTAAATTTTCTAAGCTGGTTATTCCTTTTCTGCCCAACACTCCGCCACGTTGGCCTGAGACCGTTGAAGCTGTTAAGAATATTGTTGAAGTTTATGCGAAAGATGCACGCAAATACGAACGTGTCGGTGAGTGGGCTGAGCGTATCGGTTGGGAGAAGTTCTTTGAAAAATGTAACATCCCCTTTACAATCAAGTCTGTCGATGATTATCGTCTGGCATATGATACCTGGCGTACTACCACTAATTTCAAGTACACCAATGCAATCAAGTAATTGACCGTAATCAACAGCCGGAGATGTCTTCTCCGGCTGTAGTTATGGAAAATTACTGGAAACACTTTTACAGGAGTATATGTTATGGGAATGAGTGACGATGAAATCAAAGCAGCAATGATTGAGAAAGCTACAAAATCACCAAAGCCAGCACTGTATGTCAAAGACTTTTACAAATGCGATGCCGAAACCAAACCTCGCAAAATTAAAAACCTGGCAAATGAGTTGGTTAAAGAAGGAAAAATGATGTTTTGGTCATCTGGTTCCACCACCATGTATGCTCTTCCTGATCGAATTAAAGATGAAGAGGGAGAAGGCGGTATCTAGGTATATCGAGTTGTTTAGCCAACCAATTCTTCACCTGTAAAAGGTGCATAGCAATAGTCTATGCACCTTTTTTTTATGTCTCTATGGATGATATACTGCATTTATTGTCAACTGAATCAACTAATGAAGATGCTCGTACACTCGCTATAGAAGGAGCTAGGCATGGTTCTGCTGTCTTGGCTGACCATCAGAGGGCAGGTAAAGGGCGACTTGGGAAAGTTTGGAATTCTCCTGCTGATACCGGGTTGTACTGTTCCATCATTATACGACCATTTCTTCCCCTCTCAGAGTTCCCAAAATTCACACTTACTTCCGGGCTTGCTTTATGTGCTGCCGTGGAGAAACTTCTCCCTGACGTCCCTTTTGGTTTAAAGTGGCCCAATGATCTGTACTGTTTTGGAAGGAAATGCGGTGGTATTCTGGTTGAATCATCTGCTGCAAATTGTCCGCTTATGGATTCCTTTCTTATTGTTGGGATCGGTCTAAATGTTAACAGTCAGCTCTCAGAATTTCCGGAAAACCTGCAAAATAACGTCACATCGCTTCGTATTCTTAGTGATGAAGTTTTTTCAATAAAGGATGTATATAAAACGATTCATGCTTCACTGCTGGAGAAAGTTCATATTCATAAGACGAAGGGTTTTGCAAGTATACTTTTGGAGTGGAGGAAACGGGATGTGCTCTATGGGAAGGAAATGAATTGGTTAACGTGTGACAGAGAAGTCGTTCTGGCACGAGGAATGGGGCCGGATGAGGATGGAAAGCTTCGAGCAAAAGATCAATACGGTAAGGTACACGAGATATTGTCTGGAGATATCAGCTTGTAAAATGGCCACAGAATATCGAGGGTGAGTGATTTGTTCATCGATATCCTGTGACTTTGATTCATTACAATGGTTGTTAATATCTGTAATAGTCTGGTTTGTAGGGGCCTTCCACAGGTACACCGATATAGTCAGCCTGTTCTTTGCTCATGGTAGTAAGGTTCACACCGATCTTTTTAAGATGGAGTCTTGCGACTTTTTCGTCAAGGTGCTTTGGCAGGAAATAGACCTGGTTATCGTATTTGTCCGAGTTTTGCCATAATTCGATTTGAGCCAGTACCTGGTTGGTAAAAGAGTTACTCATTACAAAGCTTGGGTGGCCAGTGGCACAGCCGAGATTCACAAGACGGCCTTCGGCAAGAATTGTTATTTTCTTTCCATCCGGGAATACAACATGATCAACCTGAGGTTTAATATTTTCCCATGGCAGATCTTTGATCCCTGCAATGTCTATTTCTGAGTCAAAGTGTCCGATATTACATACAATAGCTTCGTTTGGCATTTGCTCCATATGAGATCTGGTAATAACATTTAAATTTCCAGTGCAGGTCACGTAGATATCACCCACAGAGGCTATTTCGTCCATGGTAACTACCTGATAGCCTTCCATGGCAGCCTGGAGTGCACAAATAGGGTCGACTTCTGTAACATATACTGTAGCCCCCATGCCTCGAAGAGCCTGTGCGCATCCTTTACCGACATCACCATAGCCAATAACCACAGCCTTTTTACCGGCAATCATTACATCTGTCGCACGTTTGATCCCATCCAGCAGTGATTCACGACATCCATATAAGTTGTCAAACTTTGATTTGGTAACGGAGTCATTCACATTGAAGGAGGGACACATGAGCTTGCCATCACGAGCCATTTCGTTGAGTCGGTGAACTCCGGTGGTAGTTTCCTCTGAAATGCCCTTTATAGCGTTCATCTCATCTGTGTACTTTTCATGCATGATAAGAGTAAGATCACCACCATCATCAAGGATCATGTTAGGACGCCATCCATCAGGTCCAAAGATAGTTTGATCAATGCACCACCAAAACTCTTCTTCGCTCTCACCTTTCCATGCAAAAGTTGGTATGCCTGCATCGGTAACTGCAGCAGCTGCATGGTCCTGGGTGGAAAATATATTACAGGATGACCAGCGTATTTCTGCTCCAAGGTCAACGAGGGTTTCCATTAGAACTGCCGTCTGGATGGTCATATGGAGACAACCAGCTATTCGTGCTCCCTGCAAGGGTTGAGAATCGCGGTACTCAGTCCTTAGAGCCATTAGGCCTGGCATTTCCACCTCGGCAATTTTAATTTCTTCACGTCCCCATTTGGCGAGGGACATATCGGCGACCTTATAATCACTCATTTTTTTATCCTTTTGTGTTTTAATATATAAATTGAATCCGGCTACAGTCCAGCTTCATTTTTGAGAATTTCTGCTTTATCAGTACGTTCCCACGTGAAATCGTCAAGTTCTCTGCCAAAGTGTCCGTAGGCAGCTGTTGCCTGGTAGATTGGCCGGAGCAAGTTGAGTTGTTGAACTATTGCTTTAGGGCGAAGATCAAAATGACGTCTGATTAGTGCAACAATTGCTTCATCATCTATTTTACCGCTGCCAAAACTGTTTACATTTATTGCAACAGGTTGTGAGATACCTATAGCGTAGGCTATCTGTATTTCAATCTCGGAAGCGATGCCTGCGGCAACGATGTTCTTGGCGACATAACGCCCCATGTAGGCAGATGATCTATCCACCTTGGATGGGTCCTTACCAGAGAAAGCCCCACCACCGTGTGAGCCCTTTCCACCGTAAGTGTCTACAATTATCTTTCTCCCCGTAAGCCCACAATCACCTACCGGCCCCCCGATGACAAAGCGGCCAGTGGGGTTTATAAAATATTTTGTGTCTGCATCGATCATGTCTACAGAGAGTGTAGGCTTGATGACACATTCCATGATAGCTTCCTGGAGATCTGAATGACTGATTGATTCATCATGTTGGGTCGAAAGAACAACGGCTTCAATTCGTTTTGGTTTGTTGTCCTCGTATTCAATTGTGACCTGGCTTTTAGCATCGGGGCGTAGCCAGGGAAGAGAACCTGATTTACGAACATCAGCTTGACATTTCACAAGCCTGTGAGCATATGTAAGAGGCATTGGCATGAGTACTCGGGTTTCATTACACGCGTAGCCAAACATAAGTCCCTGGTCACCTGCCCCTTGGTCAAGATCCATTCCACTTCCCTCATCGACACCTACAGCTATGTCTACAGACTGTTTGTCAATAGAGGTGAGGACTGCGCAGGATTGATAATCAAAACCCATCTCTGATGAATTGTAACCAATACCTTTGATAGTGTTTCGAACAACTTCGGGCATATCTACCCAGGCACTAGTTGTTATTTCACCAGCAATAACAGCCATGCCTGTAGTCACGAGGGTTTCGCAGGCAACACGCCCTGCTGGGTCCAGAGTGAGGATGGAATCAAGGATGGCATCTGAAATTTGATCAGCTACTTTGTCAGGGTGTCCCTCTGAAACCGATTCAGAGGTGAACATGTGATTTGACATAAAAATCTCCGTTAAAAGGAAATGCTAGGGAATTAATGGGAAAAATAGATTTGCCTGATAATCATCATTAATTAATTCATAAATAACCGACACTATTATGCTGAAATTAGTTGTTGTCAAGGGGAAACGCTTCCTTGTATATTTCTAAAGGGAGCACATTTACAATGTTTGGATTATCATGCTTGCCGTTTCTCGACGCTATGATTAGCTTAGTTTCGTGTGAGGTACCAGAAACTTTTTGTATTGTATTGATTCATTGAATTTTATAAGGAGAAATAATGTCCATAGCAGAAGCCAGAGAAGTTTTGGCAATAGAAGAACAGGGACTGGCTGCAATTCGTAATCGGATAGGGGAGGAGTTTAACCAGGCTGTGGAGATGATTTTGACCTGCCCAAGCAGGGTTGTAATTACAGGTATTGGTAAATCAGGAATCATAGGTCAAAAAATATCAGCCACCTTAAACTCAACAGGGACACCCTCTTTTTTTTTACATCCAGTGGAGGCTATGCATGGTGATCTTGGCATGGTTGCTGCGTCGGATGTGGTTATTGCCATTTCCTATTCCGGCGAAACAACCGAACTGAATGGATTACTAATAAGCTTGAAAAAACGCGGTACAGGTATCATCGGCATGACTGGTAGTATGAATTCAATTCTTGCCAGAGCCAGTGATATTGTGCTTAATATCCATATTCCTAAGGAGGCATGTCCTCTAGGACTTGCCCCTACAAGTTCTACCACGGCCACATTGGCCATGGGCGATGCACTTGCTGTTGTTCTCCTGAGACGTAAGAGGTTTCAGGCGGAAGATTTTAGGGAAAATCATCCTGGAGGAAGCCTTGGTGACAGATTGAAAGTAAATGTGGGTGAGGTTATGCTCCAGGGGAATGCTATCCCCAGTGTGAAGAAGGGGGCGATAGTCTCAGAGGCTGTCGCAGTTCTTAACAGAAAGAATCTTGGGGCCGTGTTGATTCTTGATGCTGAAGGTCATATTTTAGGTATTATTACTGATGGCGATGTGAGGCGTGCAGTAGCGGAGGGGAAAAACCCCAAAACTCTGAAAGTTGATGAATTTATGACGGCAGAGCCAGTTACAATTCCAGATTATATGCAGGCGGTTGATGCGTTAAGTATAATGCAACAGCATGAAATAACAGCTTTGCCGGTGGTTGGTGACAAAGGAGAATTGATAGGGATTTTACACCTCCATAATCTCCTGGGGAAGGGTGAATTTAGATTTTTAGTGTGAGGATAAGATGTGTCAAATGAGTGTATTGATTCACGATGGAAAGGCAGATGAGTTGGTGATGGAAAGTGTCACCAGGCTTGAGGTAAAAAATAATGGTGTTGAAGTAAATACCTTTTTTGAGGATCCGAAATTTGTCTCGGATGTTCGGGTCAAGGAGATCGATTTTCTCGGTGGAAAGGTATTTTTGGAGCGTATTGCCAGTATATAGGAGATGGAAATGAATCAGTTGGAGAAGCTACAGGTATTACTGCCTCACTGGATAGAGCATAACCAGGGGCACAGAGAAGAATGTAGTAAATGGGCCCGGGAGGTAGAAAACGAGGAGGTACAAAAAAACCTCGAATCAGCCCTTGCGGCCATGGAGCTTGTCACAATCCATCTTGAAAAAGCGTTAACTGCATCGGGTAGTGTCGGGGCAGCAGACGTCGATGGGCACCAGCATAGTCACTAATTGCACGTGCTGGGAAATCTCTGATGTAACTCCTGTGGGGTTACTCTTCAGAATAGAAGCTCCAACGATTGTTTGCAGGAGAGTAAAGATAGTCCATTTGCAGACGTAGAGCTCTGCCGCCTGTCGTCTCGGTACATTGCATCCTGAATAAGAACTTGTTTCCAATTTTTCTGATAAATTCCACTTTTGGAGCACTGAGCGCAGAGCGGGAAGCTGCCGGATAGTGCTTGAGGAATAATCTTTCGAAGTTGTCTTTCAGGTAGCTAATTTGTTGTGTCAGCCTTATTTTCTGTTTCATCTCCTTGAGTTGAGCGGTGTTCTCTTGCAGGATAGTTTGGAATTCTTCCTGTTGCGCGAATTGGCTGGATGTTATGCTTTTTTTGATGTGCTCTAGTCTTTCAATAACCGAGTCGTAGTTTTCTGACTTGAGATTTTTGGCAATATCCTGCTTGTTTTTTATTATTTCGGCCTGGAGCATCATTCGAGAAAGCTTGAGTCGACTTTCTTGGGTATTTATCTGGTTTAATAGTTTCGAATTTTCTTCAAGAAGGAGAATGGCTTTTTCGTAGTGGGCAATAACATCGTCCCATTGTGACGCGGAAAATGCTTCTTTTCCCTTCTGGACTGCCATGTAAATCTTAGATTTGGCAATACTTTCATGTAGTTTGAGGAGGACGTCCGAATCATCCGGATGCCTAATGTCTGCGATTAGTTGCAAAGCCTGTTGGTAGCTCTCAAGAGCTTTCTTCCATTGCCTGGCTTTGGAATATTCTAATCCTTGAGTATGGAGTTTGTTGAATTGAGTCTTTTGGAAGAGTACTGTGACCTCTTTCATCTCCCGGGGCAATATATATGGATTTTTTCTGGCAAGTGAAAGGGCTTTATCAAAGAATTCTGTGGCACTTCCCCATTCTGAGAGTGCGAAGGCTTTTTTTCCTGCTTGTCTGAGAGCGTTAAATTGTGCCCGAGGAAGTTTTTCACGAATACTGGCAAGTTGCGTTTCATCTATGATGTCAGTATTCTTCGCGCTGTCCAGTGCGTTGCTATAGCTGTTAACAGCTTCTTCCCAGCGGGCATCTTGAAAGAAGATATCTCCATTTTTGGAGTTTTCCTGGAAACGTAGAAGATTTCCTTTTGTTGCTTTGGAAATATACTTGCCGTTATACAAGGTTTTTCCAAGGAGTCCCTGCTGGAGTTTCGGAGAAGAAAGGGTTTTATTTATTTTTCTGACAAGCTCTTCCTTCTCATTCTGTTTTACTACCCGTATTTCTGTCGTTAAACTCAAGGCTTCATCGCATTTTCTTTGGGCAGCTGTGAACTTGTTTGTCTCAAGAAGTCTTCTGCATTCTTCATATTCTCTGGCGGCTCGTTCCAGACTGGATCCGAGAGAGAGATAGGCGATGCCAAGGGTAACAACAAGGGCAATCCCTCCAGCGCCCAGCGCAAAAAAGAACCATTTTTTGCTCACCGCTTTTGTATCTTCGAAGAAAGTCCTTGTGCCACTTTTTTTTGCAGCAGCATCGGGTTTGAGCGCAGCAAGTGTTCCTTGCTTACCAGGGATGTTGTTTGAAGAATCATCTGCTGTATTAACCCACTCTCCAAGAAGGTCAAAGGCTTGTTGAACCCTCTCTTTTGCTTCCTGGATCATGGGGTAGTCTGCTACAAGGTTCTCGACGGCAAGATACTTGTCGAGTGCCTGTTGTTGTTCACCTTTGTTTTCCAGAGTGTCGGCTTCCTGGTACAAAGCCATGGCCTTGTCCATGGCTGTTTGTATTTGGCTTTCCAGTTCTGTTCGGCCATCAAATGAGCCTTCAATGGTTTGGAGTTCCCGTGAGAGTGCTTGAAATCTTTTCTGTTTTGCAATAATCCGTAGGCGATCTATATCAACCTGTGCAGGAGTTGTGAAGTCCTTTTCCAAGGAAAAAGAATCTGCGAAATCATCATCTCCAAGAGTGTCGATGGTGTCAAGAACAGGTTTCTCGAGGGAGGGAGTTTGGCTGGCAGATTTTTCAGAACAATCAAGCGTGTCGAAAGGGAGTTTTTCACTATTCGCATTGTACCATTCTTCAGCCTCTTCATTGAAGGCATTATTGCGAGAATAGATTTCTCCTGAGATCATTTTCGCAATGTGAAGAATCAGCTGCACAAGGGATTTGTCGGTATCCCATACATCCCCTATGCAAATGGCCGACGAGTCGAAGTCCGGGTGGAAAGTCGGGCTTTCCGGGAGACAATTTGGCGGGAAGTGAGGGAAACCAAATGGGAGTGAAATGGATACAACATGCGTGTCACATGAATAAACATCGGTATGACCTTCTTTACAGACGCCTTGTATCTTGTAGCTTATTGTGTAACGATCGGGAGGATTGCTTTCGTTGGGACGAATACTAATGTGACTATTGTCGGCAAAAAATTCCGTTATTTCCCGAGAAATTGTTTCAAGTTGGCTACTCGTTGTGTTCATAGCAAAATAATAATCAAATGGAAGATGCTTGCAGGTCGTGGAAAAGGACCTTTTGACCCGTAATCACTGAATGAATATAATGAGTATAGCAGTAAGCTCGGGAAAGTGGAAAGATTTATTCGCTTTCTTATTAAAAACTTTATTAACTCAACCGTATTGTGGTAACCTTTATTCCTAATGAGACAGTTCAAATTCTATTTCAAAATCGTCACTGATAATAATTGCCCGCTTTATGAGAAGGGGGAGTTTCTTACTCTATCTGATAAGGCACTTTCTTGTCCGGAAAACAAACCCACCTGCTTGATTCTTGTGAGAGAAATGACCACGCTACTATTTAGTTTACTGGAGAGTGGTGATTTACAGGGGGGGGTGGAAAATAAAGTGTACAACTGTAGTGGGTGCTCCGGGTTAATAAAATTCAGTCGAATTTCAGAGCAGAAAGCCATGCAGGACGGGCTAATCACCGCCAGTCCTTCTCTTGACCCAGAGGCAGAAGAGTTGTTGGAAACTGTCCGGGATTTTCCTCTTATCCAGGCTGTTCCAGCAAAGGAACTAAGCAGGGTGGTGCGCTGTTTTCGAAAGGAGAGTTTACCAGCTAACATTACATTTATCACCAAGGGCCAAAAATGTCTGTACCTTTATCTTATTTTGTCAGGAGAGATTGTGGTAAGCAATGGTTCTTTGCTTATAGCCTCACTTGGGACTGGCGATATTTGCGGTGAAATGAGTTACCTGGGAGGTGGAAATGCTGGTGCCGATGTGAAAACGTTGACTTCTTCCGAGGTGTTATCAATCTCAGGGGATGCTTTTAGTAAACTTCTTGATCGTATTCCTGAATTACAGTTGTTTATGTCCCGGCTTCTCGTGCAACGACTGGCAGAATCGAATGCCAGCCATTTTGACGTATTTGATGCCTGCATGAGTGGTTGGATTACAGAAATGCCTCCCGCCGAACTCTTCCAGATCTTTCACATGAATCAAAAAACAGGTGTTCTTAACCTTGAATTACCACAGGGGCAGGCAAAGGTCTCCTTTCGTGAGGGGTGTGTGATTAATGCCCACTATAGAAACAAATCGAACCAGGCGGCGATTTTTGATATGCTGAAGGAAAACGAAGGAAGGTATTTTTTTACAACAGGGTTAAGCCCTGACGAAATGAAGGCAGCAGAAATTGGTGATTTCATGATGCTGTTGATGGAAGGTATTAAGCGAGTTGATGAATCCGGAGAAGATACGTAATTATTACCAGGTGTTATTCCTGGAAAGGGGGGAGCTGTAGAATCTCCATAAAACGTGTTACGTGGTATTCTGCTTGAAGTTTTTTATTTTTAAAAGCAATTAATCGCATTCCGCATCCTGCGGAATGCTCTCGGTCAATTATGGAGTCACCGATATAGATCGCTTCCTGTGCATCGCAATGGCAGTGATCTAAAATTTCAAAGAGTGCATCAGGTGCAGGCTTTGGGCGCCGTGCATTTTCCGCAGTCATTACTTTCGTAAAATAGTCTTTCAGCTTAAAGATATCCAGGATTGGTTCCATGGTGTTGGTACGATTAGTAGAGACGGCCAGTTGGTAGCGCGGGGTACAAATGTCGAGGAATTGAATTAAGTCGTCCTCCATTTTCATATATTGTAAAAATGGGGTGTATCCCAGCTCCTGTCGAAAGATATCCACTTCCTCAAGGTTTTGATCGGGGTAGTGACGGAATATGTGGCGTGTTGATTCGTTGACATTATGGATATGGACAAATTCAAGTTCATTCTCATCCATGATGGGATAACCAAAATGCTTGAGCAGGTGATT
This sequence comes from uncultured Desulfocapsa sp., assembly GCA_947311435.1. GTDB lineage: Bacteria > Desulfobacterota > Desulfobulbia > Desulfobulbales > Desulfocapsaceae > Desulfocapsa. The sequence goes on along the minus strand of CAMZKT010000028.1, from coordinate 14,254 downwards.
GTAGTACGTTTGGTTAGCAAACTTGGAGTCAAACATTACTCCGTCACAATCAAATATAACGAGTTTTAGTTTCATTGCTTAAAAAGGATTCCTTGGAGCCAGTCAATACCGAAAAGAAGAAGCTTTTCGTCATCATTACAGGCAGTTTTGTTTTCAGGGTAGTGGTGTTGTTGTGGGAGACTTCCGGCATTCAGTTGTGAACGAAAGCTGTCAAGGTCATAGAGTGCCAGGATAAAATAACAGGTCTGCTCTTTGCTGAGCCGCATTCCCTGACGGATTCTTTCATGCTGCAGTAGCGTGGCGATCTTATCGTTAAAGAAATTGTAAGGCAACAGCCCCTGGCCGTGACTGTAGACCGATGTTGTCTGTTCCACCTGTTCTTGGAACCCATGGCAATGAGACTCTTTGAGGAGTACGAATTGTTCCTCGAAAGTGCTGTCTTCCCGACGCATGACAGCTCTGCCCATGGGGTAGGCTCTGCATGCTCCCGGTCGCCCGTCATAGACTGTACATCCGTTTTTTGCCACAAAGACACATGATGCCTGTCCATCGTCAACCATTGTGAGATAAAATCGTGGAAAGACATCCTCTGTTTCCTGTTCCTGAATAACATAACGCTCAAGGAATGTGCTGGAAGTGAGTTGTGTCTCCCGTTTCAGGCGCAGAACATCGTACGGTGTGAGTGCCAGTTCCAGCTCTCTACAGCAGTCGGTGAAGCAGCGCACAGCAGGATGGCAGGAGAACGTGAAAACATCACCTGACTCTACCCGACTGACATATTCAGGGAGTCGTAACGGGTTCATTTGCAAGGTGTTTCTTTCCAGGCCACAGGCTGAGTATGGGGCTGGCAATAAAAATTGATGAGTAGGTTCCCACCAGCACACCGAGAAGAAGTGCCAGGGAGAAATCATGAATCACCGACCCGCCAAAGAAAAAGAGGGCAAGTAAAACCATGGCAGTAGTCAATGAAGTGACCAATGTACGCCCCATGACTTCATTGATGCTTCTATTAATCTGTTGGAGGAGCGAGTGTTCTTCTGATTTTTGCATATTTTCACGTATACGATCAAATATAACAACAGAGTCATTCAGTGAATATCCAGCAAGGGTGAGAAGTGCTGTGACGATCAAAAGGGTAATCTCAACATTTAAGAGCCAGCAGATTCCCAGAACGACGATAACATCGTGGAAGGTCGCAATGGCTGCAGCCAGCCCAAAGCGGATGTCAAAGCGCATCGCCAGATAGATAATCACACCAAGCAGTGATATGAATATCGCTTGAATAGCTTTATTTCGCAGTACTGCACTGACAGAGGAACCAATTTCCGATTGACTTTCCAGGACAAAGCCTTTGCCCGGCAGATTGGTTTCAAGAATGGTACTGATCTGATCGCTGAGACCGCTTACAACTTCTTCCGATTTTTTAACCTTAACAATCAGGCGGTGTTCGCCTTCCACCTCTTGGAGGTTTGCATGTTCAAGGTTGTTTTCAGCAAATACGGGGCGCACTTCATCCATCGTGAAATTTGTTGCTGCTTTGTATTGGAGAAGGGAACCACCGGAAAAATCAACCCCCATGTTGGCATTTCCTCTTGCAATCTGTATGAAGGCAATGAGGCCAATGGCGACAAGGATACCCGAAAGGCCAAAAGTAAAATTACGTACCTGCATGAAGTCAATTTTCGGTTTTTTCACGAACTGCATAAAAGATAGCTTTTTCAGGGCGCGGAAAGAGTAAAGAGTGTCGAATAGCAGGCGTGAGCAGGAAAGGGCAGTGAAGAGGTTGAAGACGATTCCAAGTGAAAGAGTTATTGCAAAGCCTTTGATGGGGCCTGTTCCAAACATAAACAGTGCCATGGCAGTGATGAGAGTAGTAACCTGGGAATCAACAATGGTCCAGAAGGCCTTGCCAAAACCACCATCAACACTGGATTTGACTGATTTGCCGAGAGTATACTCTTCTCGCATTCTTTCAAAGATGAGCACGTTGGCATCCACTGCCATTCCTATGGAAAGAATAATCCCGGCGATACCCGGAAGCGTCAGAGTTGCATTAAGAACGGCGAGTCCGGTAAACAAGAATAGAATGTTCAGGATGAGAGCAATATTTGCGATGATGCCTGATAGGCGGTAGTAGATTGCCATAAACACGAGAACAATGAGCGCACCAAAGAGTCCTGAGGTCATACCCTTATTGATGGAGTCCTGCCCAAGACTGGCTCCTACTGTCATGTTCTGGATGATATCGACTGGTGCAGGGAGTGCACCAACACGGAGTACAATGGCAAGATCAGCGGCATCTTCATGGGTAAAACTCCCGCTGATTTGGGCAGAACCCCCAAGGATTTTTTCACGTATCACAGGCGCAGAGCGAACCACATCATCAAGTACAATGGCCATTCGTTTTCCTACATTTGCTTCTGTGAGAGTGGCAAAAACTCTTCCACCTTTTGAGGTGAAATCAATGGATACGTAGGGTTCGTTGAATTGATTGGAAATCCGAACCTGTGCATTTTTAACCATCTCTCCTGTCATTAAGATCTGCTTATCAAGGAGTATGGGGCGGATAATTTCCTGACCAGTTGTGGGGTCTGTTTCTTTTTCTACATAAATCCTGGTATCTTCAGGTAGTCTGTTCTGGAGGGCTCTGTTGAGCTTTTTCAACTCTTCGTGGTCTGACCAACTGCCGTTCCACTGGCCTGTCGCTCGTGATTCTTCGGCAAGAAGAGCAATGTTGACGCCTGCTGCATCGGCGACTCTTTTAAACTCAAGCTGAGCTGTGTCACCCAGGAGTTTCATGGCACGTTTGGGGTCTTTCACTCCAGGAAGCTGGACGACAATTTCGGCCTCTCCCTGACGAATAATTACAGGCTCAGCAACACCAAATTGATCAATCCTGTTTCTGATAATTTCCAGGGATTGTTCCACTGCATGTGTGCGGATAAAGTCAATCTCAGATTGTTTAAGTGTTACTGTGATTTTCGGGAAAGAGCCTTCTTTGGCATCAACATTTATGTTAATTTCAGGAAAGCTGTCTTCGACTACACGGTTTACAGTATCGACAGCACTCGAGTTTGGAAGGGTAAAAAGCACAACACCTGGCTCTGATTTTGTACGAACGGCACTTATTCCCTGTTCTTTTAAAAGGTCTTTTAAATCATTGGCCGCGAGTTCAAGCGAATCTTCTTCAGCTTTATCAAGGTTCACCTTGAGAACGAGGTGCATACCACCCTGAAGGTCGAGGCCAAGGCGCAATCCTTCCGGTGCCATGTATTTTTTCCACCAGTCTGGGGTAGAACTGTAAAAAGAAGGGATTATGGTGACGACAGAGAGTGCGATGATGGAAATGAGCGCAGTAATTTTCAGCTTTAGAGATGTGTTCATTCAGGTACCTGGAGAAAATATGACGTGTTTAATTTGTCGAATAAATTAGTGAGTGAGGTTTGTGAAATAGAGTCGGGTAAAATAGTATGCTCAGTGAATAATTCGAGATGTTTGGTTTAACCCCAAAGCATCTGGATAAATGGTGGAAGAATGATGGACACGGCAATGGTTATATTTCATCGGAGTACCATTCGTTTCTAGTAAAACAAGTTCGTAACCCTTAACGTCGGGAATCCATTTAGAGTCAATAATCAATGCTAAGCAATCAACTATACTGTACTGCCTGAATCTTGCAAGGTATCAGGGGTGTTTTTTCTGTTGATGGCCGATGCGTGACAGGCAGCACCAAATCCATTATCAATATTAACAACAGCAAGGCCTGGAGCACAACTGTTCAACATCCCCAAAAGAGCAGAGATACCATTGAAGCTTGTTCCATATCCAATGGATGTAGGTACCGCCACCACAGGGCAACTGCAAATCCCGCTCACCACACTTGGCAGGGCACCTTCCATGCCGGCAACAACAATGATGACAGATGCGGAAGCGATCTCATCCTGTTTTGAAAAGAGTCGATGAAGTCCTGCAACGCCCACATCGTAATGGCTCGTTACCGAATTCCCTAACGCCTGTGCGGTTATTTTTGCTTCCTCGCCCACAGGGATATCGGATGTGCCAGCACAAAGAACCAGGATGTCTCCCCGTGTTTGCTTGGAATAATGCTCATGGAGGTTGCAGGTGAGCATTCTCGCCTGCTCATGATAGCTGATTTCTGGAAGGACATCTCGAACCAGATTGGCTTTTTGGGGATCAACACGGGTGGCGAGAAAGAGAGTGTTTTGCTGTAGAAATGCGGTTGCGATGCTAATAATTTGTTTGCTGGTTTTTGACTCACCGTAAATCACCTCAGGTATGCCGGTTCTCAGGCCACGATGGTGGTCTATGCAGGCGTCTTCGATGGATTGTCCGGGCATGTGACGGAGTGTCTGGAAAGCTTGTTCAATGGAAATATCTCCCATCTGCACTCCTGTAAGAAGTTTTGTGATGCTCTTTTGATTCATAAAAGACTATTTTCGTGAAGTAGAGTTTTTTACTTGTGTTTTTTTTGAGAAATTAATTCGATGGGAGCCTGCCTTAAAGAGTTGAAAGGAGCAAGTATGGAATGTGTGCCCTGCAGATATGCTTTTTTTATTGCCATCAGGGCTGCACCTTGTGTAAAAGTGTATTGGTAGTAGAGTAGTTAAAATATCACCATACTAAAAAAAAAACAAGTTTCGTGCTTTTTTAAATTATGAAGTTTTTTGGAAAACCAGCAATTGTACTTTGAGGGATCTATTTAATGAATGATGTAACACTTCCATCTTATATTCAATTTTTACAGCAGAAAAGTAGTTATCCTCACGCATGTGACAAAATCAGCCTTGTGCAGACACATATTTCCTTTGTTTTACTTGCCGGGGAGCATGTTTATAAATGGAAGAAACCTGTTGATTTTGGGTTTCTTAATTTTTCCACCCTTGAAAAAAGAAAATATTACTGCGAGCAGGAATTACTGTTAAACCGCAGATTGTGTCCAGCCCTCTACGAGGAAATGGTCAGCGTAACCAGGGCAGGAACCGGGTTCTGTTTGAACGGTGGCGGTGAGGTCGTCGAGTATGGTATAAGAATGACACGGATGCCTGAAAAACAGATGATGGGACAGGTTATGGCCAGGGGTGAGTTGACAACAGCTCACCTTGACGAAATTATTGATCAGCTAGTACCCTTTTATGAGGGCGCAGCTGGCGATGATGCGATAAAAGAGTTTGGTAAAGCCACGTCAGTTGCTGTAAACGTACTGGAAAATTTTGAGCAGACAGAGTGTTTTGTGGGGCAGGGTGCTATTGATAGAGCACAGTTTAATGCGATTAAACAATATTCACAGGAGTTTTTGAGTTATAAAGCTCTCTTTCAGACTCGAATTGATGCCGGTAAAATAAGGGATTGCCATGGCGATATGCATTCTGCGAACATTTGTCTCACTGATCCAACATGCATATTTGATTGTATTGAGTTTAATAATCGCTTTCGATATACAGACGTGGCCGCAGATGTGGCTTTCCTGGCCATGGATCTCGATTTCCATGGTGAAAGCGAGCTCTCAAAGTATTTTATAGAATCATTTGCAGCCAAATCAAAAGATCCTGGAATGATGAAGGTGTTAAATTTTTATAAGTGTTACCGGAGCTATGTTCGGGCCAAAATCGCTCTTTTTACTGCTAATGATCCAACGGTGGATGAAAAGATAAGTGCCAGTTGTATAGAACAGGCCAAAAAACATTTTATTCTCGCTGAGCGCTATGCTTCGGCCTGAAAATATTCTTGTGGTTTTTTTTGGAATGATTGCCACGGGGAAGAGCTATCTTGCTTCTGCCTGGGCAAACCATTATGGTTTGCCCTACTTTAACTCGGATAGAGTTCGTAAGGAATTGGCAGGGTTTACTCCTCAGACAGGGCAGCAGGAAGGGGTGGGGCAGGGAATTTACACAGAAGATTTTAATCGACGAACCTACGATGCTCTGATAGCCCATGCTGATCAGTATTTTTCGGAAGACAAAAAGGCCTGTGTGGTACTCGATGGCTCCTATCAATCAATAGTTGAAAGAGATCTATTGCGAAGTCATTTTTTGAATCGGGTTCGTCTTGTGTTCATCCACTGTTTTTGTACGGAAGAGGTGGTTCGGGAACGGTTAAACTTGAGGGCTTCTGATCCAGAAGCTGTGTCCGACGGAAATTGGAACCTGTATCTTAACCAGAAACAGCGATTTAATCCGACGAGGGATTTTGAGAGGGCGATTGAACTTGATACTGATGCCCCAGTAAGCGAGTTGGTGAAAAAAGTAACAATAATGATTGAGAATCAAGTGACCTTCAGCTCACCCCTTAAAAGGATGTGAAGAATCCTGGCAGTACACGGGGAATGAGTATTTTTTAGATTCACTGGATAATTGTCTTAACGTAACTGTTCAGGTGGCACCTACATTTACGTCTTAACATTTAATCTGAGCTCGATATCTTAAGGCTCCAGTTTTTAGTGCTACATTTAGGGAGTAAGGCACCAAGAAAATGTCCGTTTATCTGGGCGGACTTTTATGAGAGGTTTAACATGGCAACACGGATTTATGTATTACTTTTCCCCAAAGAAACCAGCAGCGAGCCTATTATTTATCAACTGGTCAAACGATATGATGTGGAGTTCAATATATTGAAAGCCGACATCCTGCCTCAGCGTGAGGGGGTGATGATTCTGGAGTTGCAGGGAGCTGAGGAAAAAGTAAAAAAAGGTTTGGACTATTTGAGATCCTTTGGCGTGAACGCGGAGCGCTTGGCTGCGGCCATTAAAAGAGATGATGAAAAATGTTTTCAATGTGGAGCCTGTACCGGTATCTGTCCTGTGGGAGCGCTGTACATAACACGTCCGAGTATGGAAGTGATCTTTAATCCAGAAAAATGTACGGGGTGTTCACTTTGTGTTCCCGTGTGTCCCGTTCGGGCAATGGAAGTTTCACCTGTTTCCGCAGCAATTACAGACGCAGGAATGCACCTGTGACCAGAGATAAAAACGTGGTTTGAGATGAACGTGTGGGTGGATGCTGATGCCTGTCCTGTTGTAATTAAGGAAATTTTATTTAAAGCGGCAGTGCGTAGGGGGGTACAGATAACTCTTGTAGCCAATCAGGTACTGCAGGTGCCGGTTTCCGCCTATCTTAGCTGTGTACAGGTGGAAAAGGGGGCAGATGTTGCTGATCGTGAAATCGTGAAAAGACTTGCTTCCGGTGACCTTGTGATTACTGCTGATATTCCCCTGGCTGCCGATGTTATTGCGAAGGGGGGTCATGCTTTGAATCCACGTGGTGAAATGTATACCGCTGACAGCATAGGTGCTCGACTAAGTCTTCGTGATTTTATGCATAGTCTCCGGGAGGATGGTGTTGATACTGGAGGGCCAACAGTATTCACCAAGAGTGACCGTCAGGCTTTTGCCAATCAACTTGATTCATTTCTTGCTCGTCACACTGTGGGGTCAGTTCGTCGAAAAACTGTTCCGCCACCCTGGTAAGTGAGTTATGAATTTTTTTACAAAAACTATTTATAGGAATTCTTTGAAAAGTCGTAAGAAATTTAAGAGTCCTCCTAGAAGATTCCAGCCGAAGGGTCTTGATGTTCTCTATGAAGATCATGATATTTTGGTTGTAGAAAAGAGGGGTGGGCTTCTCACCGTGAGTAATGCTAGAGATCGTGAAAACACGGCATATTTTAAGCTGACAGACTATGTCAGGAAAGGGAGTAAAAAGTCAAACAATCGACTTTTCATCGTCCATCGTCTAGACAGGGATACATCAGGGATTCTTGTTTTTGCAAAAAATGAGAAGGCTAAGTACAAGCTTCAGGAACAGTGGGGCGTCTTTAAAAAAACGTATATTGCAGTAGTGAATGGTACGTTAGAAGAAAAAGAAGGCCTTATTGCTTCATATCTTGCAGAAAACAGTATCCACAAGATGTATTCTGTTCATAAAAACAATCGAGAAAAAGGGAAGCTTGCGAAAACCGGTTATAAAGTCTTAAAGGAATCGGAAAAGTATAGTTTGCTTGAGATCGACCTGCTTACCGGCAGGAAAAATCAGATTCGTGTGCATTTCGCCGAAAAAGGTAATCCTGTTGCAGGGGACAAAAAATATGGTGGGAAGGACCAGAAGGGCATAAAGAGGCTAACCCTCCATGCAGTATCACTTACAATACTGCATCCTTTTACGCAGGAGGAGATGACTTTTGAGTCCAAAGTGCCAGGGTATTTTTATTCTCTTGTGTAGGGTATCGTACGTGATGGGATATAAGGAACCATAAACCATCAAATTAACATCTCCCCCCCCAAAAAAAACAGGCGGATCTCCAGAGATAAATCGTCCAATAACCGGATAAAAATACCGTACCCTCATATAGTACACTCTGTTTTTTCAGCTACAACCCCAAGTTTACCAACATATTTTAACGGTTGAGAAAAACTCTCAGACTCATTCAAAAGAATAGCAATCGGTGTATAGGTATAGGAATTAGCAACACTCTGCGAACTGTCCGTAATGGCAACAGGGGAACCGATACCATCATTATGGTAATAAGCAGTTACACATAGATTACATTTTTAGAGGCCAACATCAATCAGTTTTGTGAGGGAGGCCTGGCCGTTGCATCGCTCTCTTTTTCTCTGAAAAGTTTCCAGTCCGGTAAGATTGTGTCTTTGAGCCAGGAAGAAAGGTTGAATCCGGGAGGGTCGCCAGCTTCCAGGAGCTTAAGTAACTTTCTGGCCTTGGGAGTGATTGTGGCATCTGGGTAAGTACTGACCAGGTATTGAAGCCTGGCTTTGGCCTCTTCGTATTTTTCGGTTCTCAGGTAGAATTCAACGACAAAATATTCATGGTTCACCATGAATTCATTGGCCGCACGTATTCTTGCTTTCGCTTCGTTACTGTATGGAGAGTCTGGGAAAGCCCGAAGAAGCTTAGAAAATTCCCTGATTGCCTTTTCTGCCCCACTGGTGTCGCGATCAACTCTGTCAATCTGTTGATAATGGGACATGGCAGTCTGATACATAACATATGGAATGGCTTCGTTTGTTGGGTATCTCTCTGCAAACTCATGGTAGAGCATGAGTGCTTCAGGGTAATTTTCGAGATAGTAATTGCTGTCGGCAGCTTTTAATTGAGCCAACATCGCTTCGGGGCTGAAGGGGTAGTAATCTAAAATTTCGTCAAACTTTTTCCGTGCCTTGTAGTATTTTCCGTTTTGAAACTCTTCCATACCCGTTCCAGCAATGGTTTGGGCAGAGAGTCTGACGTCTGTCTCTTCTTCATCATTATTATCGAAGAACGATCTGATCTGAGCACAGCCTCCAGCTGATAAAAGCAGGAAGGTGAGCATAGTAAATAGTATAAAAGAGCATATGAAAGAAGAACGGCAGGAGTTGTGACTGAAACGGGAGGTCATTTGTATAGGGCTCAGCTGAGATTTGTGAGGTAGGCTTCGGCGGCAAGCACTGCAGTGGCACCTTCGCCGGCAGCATTGATTACCTGTCTTACTTCTTTACTGCGGATATCGCCGGCAGCCATAACTCCAGCCACAGCGGTTCGTGTTTCCAGGTCGGTGGGAATGAATCCTCCATCATCGGCATGTAGAATGTCAAGAGGGAGCATTTCGTTATTGGGAAGTACACCAATAAGAACAAATACTCCATCAACTTTGAGTATCGATTCCTGTCCATTGTTATTCTTCAGATGAAGACTTTCGACGCCATCGGTTCCTTGGATTTTTGTGACATTAGAATTCCAGATAAAGTCAATATTGGGATTAGCAAAGGCTTTTTCCTGGACTATTTTAGTGGCACGTAATTCGTCTCGTCGATGAATAACTGTAACTTTTTCTGCAAATTTAGTGAGATGTGCTGCTTCCTGTATGGCAGTATTGCCCCCACCCACAACGGCGACGTGCATATTCCGGTAAAAAGGGGCGTCACAGGTGGCACAGTAGGAGACACCTTTGCCCGTGAGTTCTTTTTCTCCTGAAACTCCGAGGGGACGTGGTTGGGCACCTGTACAAATGATAAGAGTATCACAGGTTAGTGGCTCTCCATCCTCAAGTTCCAGTCTTTTGACAGGTTCTGTGAGATCCATAGATACAACATTAGCAAAAAGAGATTTCAGTTCAAAGCGTTTGGCCTGGGCTAGCATCTTTTCAGCAAGGTCGAACCCTGAAAGTCCATCAGGGAAACCAGGATAGTTATCTATCCAGTCAGTGAGAAGAACCTGTCCTCCTTCTGCACCTTTCTCGATGAGGAGATGGTCCATTCTGGCTCTTGCAGCATAGAGCCCGGCGGTTAGTCCTGCGGGGCCACCACCTAAAATAATGAGTTTGTAGTGAGTCGTTGCCATGGGTTTGGGAGTATTGAAGAGGATAAAAGCTTTCTGTAAATAAGTGATCCACAGAAAGCTTGAATTATATATCTTATAATGCCTTGTCGAGAAGCTCGATAAGTTGAGCTTTGCCAACAGCACCTGTTACCTGGTCAACTTTTTCTCCACTTTTAAAAAGAATTAGTGTGGGGATGGCACGAATACCAAATTTACCGGGAGTTGCTGGATTGTCATCAACGTTCATTTTGACAATGCTGACTTTCCCATCGTATTCGGCGGCAAGTGCCTCCACAACAGGCCCAATAGCTTTACAAGGACCGCACCAAGGGGCCCAGAAATCAACAAGACAAGGGGTGTCTGAATTGATAATTGATTCAAAATCAGCATCACTTACTTCTTTAACTTTATCACTAGCCATTGTTTTCTCCAATCTGAATAGTTTTGTAATGTGTAGCTGTTCAGGTGTATCAAGGAGCCACCCCCTGATTGTCCTTTTTCGGCCTGCTGACGTATAGTAACAGATGCATTGCATGCGAAAATGAGCAAATATGAGGCACCCCTGAACAGTTACAGTGCGGTGGTGTTGCTCTCCATCAGGACGATACCTGAATAGTTACTGTAATGTCTATTGTTCAGTAATAGAAGACAACATATATTGTTTTTAACTTGCAATGTACCTCTTGGCGATTTTCCTGACAAGAAAAATATGATGATGCCGTGTTCATCCTCGCATACGGTGACACATTGTGTATAACAATGGGAAAGGTCAAGGGGAGGGAAGGTGGTGGTTGATTTTTAGTGCCTTACTCTGTAAAAACTGTCATAAAGAGTGGGATGTTTGCAGGCAAGTCCCGTCGGCGCTGAAGATTTTAATGTACATACTGGTGAATATCTTTTTCTGAGTCATCAGGAGATAATGTTTTACGAGCTTATTAAGGGTGTCAAATGAATACGATAGTTTCCGGAAAGATGTTTGAGATGGCAAAAAAAGTTATTCCAGGTGGCGTAAATAGTCCGGTCAGGGCATGCCGTTCCGTTGGTTGTGATCCTGTTTTTATCCAAAAGGCTAAAGGTTCTAAAATATATGATGTTGATGGCAATGAATACATTGATTTCGTTTGCTCCTGGGGGCCGATGATTCACGGGCATGCGCCCGATGATATTGTCTCAGCTGTAAAAGCATCAGCTGGTGATTCCACATCTTTTGGTGCTCCGACCACAAAAGAAATGGCATTGGCCACCATGGTAGTTGAAGCAATTCCGTCAATAGAGAAAGTACGATTTGTTAACTCCGGTACTGAAGCCACCATGAGCGCTGTACGTTTGGCTAGAGGATATACTGGAAAAGATGTCATCGTAAAATTTGATGGATGTTATCATGGCCATGCTGACTCATTTCTTGTAAAAGCAGGGTCGGGTGTCGTCACTCTTGGGATTCCTGGCAGCCCGGGAGTACCTGAGGATATTGTTAAGAATACAGTTTCAATACCCTATAATGATGACGCTGTCCTTGAAAAAACACTAAGAGAAAAGTCAGACACCATTGCCTGTGTTATTGTGGAGCCAGTGGCTGGGAATATGGGGTGCGTCCCTCCTTCAGCGACATTTTTGACAAAGCTTCGGACTCTTACTGCTGAACTTGGAATTATTCTTATTTTTGATGAGGTTATTACCGGGTTTCGTCTTGCCTACGGTGGTGCACAGGAGTATTTTAATATAACACCGGATTTAACCTGTCTTGGGAAGATAATTGGCGGTGGTTTACCAGTTGGAGCCTATGGCGGAAAAGCGGAGATAATGGATCAGATAGCACCGGACGGGCCTGTGTATCAGGCAGGGACTCTTTCTGGGAACCCTTTGGCCATGGCTGCGGGGATCGCAAACTTAAAACTTTTGCAACGTCCGGACTTTTACAGTGACTTGAATGAAAAAGCAGCGTTTTTGGCAGATGGCTTGAATCGGTCGGCCGAATCGACAGGAGTTTCAATCACTCTTAATCGGGTTGGATCATTTATGACTGGCTTTTTTGTAGGCACCCCAGTGACAGATTTTAATTCTGCAATGGAGTCAGATACTGAACGCTACGGGATCCATTATCGTCAAATGCTAAGCAAAGGAATTTACTTAGCGCCGTCTCAGTTTGAGGTCGCTTTTGTTTCGGCGGCTCATAGCTGGGAGGACTTAGAAAAATCCATAAAAATGACTGAATGGTCATTCAAAAAACTGACCGAAAAGTGAAATATTCGTTGACTTTGACTGGTGAGCATGATAACAAATTGATCGTTTGTTGCAGAGTCAACAGCGTTTTAAAAGGTGGTATCTAAAATGGCCAAAAAACTTAGTACCGAGATGGTCGAGTTGCTCGGCAACTATGGGCATATTGGTTTTACCTTTGTAGCTGCAATTTTTATAGGACTTGGGGGGGGCATCTATTTAGATGAACATTTCTTTGATGGAAATACTTCACCGTGGTTCACTTTTATTGGTTTAGCTTTTGGAATATTTGCTGGATTTAAAAGTCTTTTTGATATATTGCGGACTCCAGCAGCTAAAAAAAAGAATCGGGACAAAAAAGGTTGAAAAGCTGTGCTTGATATTTACTTGAAACAGGTACAAGCTTTGAGCGTAGGGTTCCTTATTGCGATGGTAGGAGGTTCATGGCTGGTCGTGTCGTGGTCTTTTGCTCAGTCAGTCCTCGTTGGTGGGGTGCTGGTTATCGTAAGTTTCTTTTCTGGGAACAGAGACATTGCTTCTTTTTTGCGAACCTTCGAGCCTCCTGAGGAGGGGAAGGAACAGAAAAAGAAAAAAGGTGGGAAGTCCGTTTATATTGTTAAATTTTGGCTCCGGTTGGCTTTGATTGCTGTCATTCTACTATTTTTTATAAAGAGTGGCAGGGCTGATGTGATTGGGTTGCTTCTGGGGCTGTCAACGGTGGTTTTTGCCATTATTCTGATAACATTGAGTATGGCAGGACGCTTTTTTAGAAGGAGAGGATAAAAGGGAGAATTATGGAACATCCGATACTATTTATTTCAATCATTTTGGAGAAGTTAGGGCTGCCAATTCCACACGGTCCTGTTGGCCATGGTTTTCTGGAACAACTTTGTGCGCCGTATATGACCTATACTTGGTTTGTTATGGTTTTCCTGGTAGTGGTCGGTAAGTTGACCCTAGGGAATATTGAAATGATTCCCGGTAAGGGGCAGAATTTCTGGGAATTACTCATTGGTGGAATGTATGACTTCTTTACTGAGAATATGGGACAGGAACTCACTGATAAGTTATTTCCAATGATTGCCACTTTTGCGTTGTATATTGCAGTGGGTAACCTTATTGGGCTTATTCCCGGTTTCATGTCTCCAACCGCGTCAATAAACACTACCTTGGCACTGACTCTGATTGTCTGGGTAACTCACCATATCATAGGTATTCAAGCCCATGGGATGGCTTATATTAAGCATTTTTTGGGGCCCATCCCTGTGTTGATACCGTTGATGCTTCCCATTGAGCTTATTAGTAATATTGCTCGTTTGCTTTCTCTCTCTATTCGTCTTTTTGGTAACATCATGGCCAAGGAGACGCTTCTTGGGATTCTCTTCATGTTGGCTGGTGCCTACTTTGCGCCGTTACCAATTATGATTCTCGGTGTTCTTGTTTCTCTGGTTCAGGCAATGGTGTTTGTTTTGCTTACTGTTGTGTATTTTGGGCAGGCTCGAGAACATGCGCACTGATCCTCGGTGGAACAAAATATATAATTGTATATAGTACTTTTAGTAACTGTAGTTGTTTAGGAAGAAGGCCAAATATTAATTTTATCTAGGAGATTTACAATGGAATCAAATGCTTTGATGATCGGACTCGTGTGTATTGGTGCAGGACTTTCAATTGGACTTGCCGGTCTTGGTGCTGCTATTGGTATCGGTAAC
>CAMZKT010000027.1 GCA_947311435.1 uncultured Desulfocapsa sp. | reverse complement strand
GCTCTGACCCGCAAAGCATATCGAAACCATAAAACAATGGCAGATGATATCGTCCAAATTCTACGTGAAGAATTGATCGACCTTAGAGATGCAGGCTGTGACTTTGTCCAGTTTGACGAACCGGTACTTACCGAAGTGGTGATGTCGGAGGATTGTGACCGTCGCACCTTCATGTGAGCTACTCTTGCTACCCGCCGTGATGCGGGTAAGGAACTGAAGTTTGCAGCCGATCTGATCAACCGAATAACCAGGGGAGTAGACGGTATTCGTATCGGAGTACATGTTTGTCGTGGCAACTGGAGTAAACAGGAAGAAGTATTGCTTGCCGGGGACTATGCCCGGTTACTTCCTGCTCTGGAGCGTATGGAAATCAATCAGTTCGTACTCGAATATGCAACACCCAGAGCTGGTGACATTGATGTGGTTGGCAAAACACTGTCGGATCGGGAACTCGGCCTGGGAGTCGTTAATCCACGGACAGACACAGTCGAGCCAGTGGCCACTATTGTTGCCAAGGCGGAAAAAGCACTGGAATTTTATCGTCCAACACAGCTCTTTCTCAACACAGATTGTGGTTTTGGCTGTTTTGCAAGTCGTTCAGTTAATGTCGAGGAGGTGGCCTTCAAGAAACTCTGTGCCATCGTTGAATCCGCAAAGATTCTGCGAAAGCGTTATGGCTGATACCAGTCAGGGGGGGGGGCAGCCATCACAAAGCTCATTTTTTCAGAACAGGTAGGTTGGAAGTAGGTTGCACCAATTGGCTGCATTCTGGGGCTATGTCCTTTTGTTGGCTTAACAGTAACTACTCAAAGAGATAAACGACGTGCATTTGAAAACCACTGAATTTGTCACTGCTAAACATCATCACACCGCACCCTGCAATTGTTAAGCACAAGTAGCCTCCACTTCAAGACGAACCATTCCAACATGCGTTTTTCCTCCTGAATCAACGGGGAAAAGAGTTGTGTACCGTTCCATAATATAAGTTAGGAACTTTTCTTTTTGGTTTTCCGGAAGCATGTCTGTGTAAGGAAACCATGTGGTTCTTAGCCAACCTTTCAATTTTTCGCTATTTTCATGGACCATATCTTTTTGAATCAGTTCAATCCGCTTTGCCTTGTAGCCAGTTTGCTGTAGCCATTTTTCATAGTCTTGTACTTTACAGAAATTATACGGGAAAATAAAATTATCAAAATATCCTCTCCATTGTCTTGTTTTTGTAGCTTGCGTAACAATTTTTAAAATATCATCTGCATTTCCATACCCGCCCATTTGAAACAAAATTTTTGTTTCCTGTTGTAAGTGCTTTTTCAATTGGACAAGAACAGTTTTTGGGTCTTTAACCCAATGCAAAACGGCATTTGAGAAAACAATGTCGAATACTCCATTCAAAGAAAATTCAGTCGCATCCATGACACGAAACGACAAATTATGCCTATCAAAGTGAGCGATTGCAAGATCAATCATATCTTTCGACCTATCAATCCCAACGACCCTCCCTGTACTTAATTTACTGGCTATTGAATATGTGATTTTACCATCGCCACAGCCTATATCCAATACACGTTCATGCCCTTGTAGGGACAATTTTTCTATTAATTCATTGGCCCATGATTCTTGAGCAGATGAGTTATTTGCGTAATCCGCTGCATCCCATGTATTGTTATTCTTATTCATATTTCGTTTCTGCTCATGGGGTTACATGGCTTCATTCTTTGTGTCCCCCCCCAGACCTACGCCAATAAACCATGAGCCATGGAGCGAATTCATGATTTCGGACTATTGAGGCTTTCCACAGCACTTTTTATACTTCTTCCCTGATCCACAGGGGCAAGGGGCGTTACGCCCAATTTTATCGCCATCCCGCTTTGCAGGTTTTGCAGCAGGTGCATCTTCCCCGGCAGGCCCTTTATTAAGCATGGCCTGAGCACGTTCCCGTTCCAGACGTTCACGTCGTTCTTCCTCAAGCCGAGCCACATCATCTTCTTCTACAACCCGTACACGCATCAGGGTTGAGACAGTCTGCTCCTTAACCGTTTCTATCATTTGGATAAATTGTTTGTAGCCTTCTTTTTTGTATTCATCCAAAGGTTTTTTCTGCCCGTATCCACGTAAGCCAATCCCCTGTTTCAAATGATCCATGGACAACAGATGATCTTTCCAGTGTGTGTCCACCATTTGCAGGAGTATCACACGCTCCAAGTGACGCTGTGTTTCCTCTCCGTTGTGCTCTTCCTGAGATTTGTAATGATTCTGAACGATTTCTGTTATTTTTTCCCGAAAGCTGTCAACATCCATCCCTTCTTTATCTTTGTCACTCCATTCGGGGTTTATCTGTACGAGTTCCAGCATATGCTCTTCAAAACCATCCCATTCCCAATCTTCAGATGCCAGACGAGTATTTGCGAAACGGGAAACAACACCTTCAATCTGATCTGTTATCATATCCTGGATGGTACTTTGCAGATTATCACCGGCAAGCACTTCCCGGCGTTGACGATAAATAACCTCACGCTGCTTATTCATAACATCATCATATTCAAGAAGATGCTTTCGTATATCAAAGTTATGCCCCTCAACTTTCTTTTGCGCATTCTCGATGGCTTTTGAAATAAGAGTATGCTCTATGGGCTCATCTTCTTCCATACCAAGCTTTTCCATGATCCCGGATATCCTGCCAGACCCGAAGATACGTAACAGATCATCTTCAAGTGACAGAAAAAAACGGGACGAACCGGGATCGCCCTGTCTCCCTGAGCGACCACGTAGCTGGTTGTCTATACGTCTCGACTCGTGGCGCGATGTGCCTAAAATATGAAGCCCACCAGCTTCCTTCGATTCAGGACTGAGCTTAATATCTGTACCTCGTCCGGCCATGTTGGTGGCGATGGTCACCTTACCGTACTGCCCTGCCTGAGCAATAATCTCAGCTTCACGATCATGCTGTTTCGCATTCAATACTTCATGCTCCACATTTACCTTTTTCAACATCCGAGAAATCTTTTCAGACACGTCAATGGAAATGGTACCCACCAGAACCGGCTGGCCTTTTTCATGAAGTTCCTGTATTTCACGAACAACCGCCCTGTCTTTTGCAGCAATATTTTTATATATAACATCGGCAAAATCTTTACGTACCATGGGCATATTGGTAGGCATAAGAACAACGTCAAGGTCATATATATTTTTAAACTCAGCCGCCTCTGTATCGGCGGTTCCTGTCATCCCTGAAAGTTTATCGTACATTCTAAAATAATTCTGGAATGTAATGGATGCAAGAGTTTGATTTTCCTTCTCTATCTGAACATGCTCCTTAGCCTCAAGGGCCTGATGGAGCCCATCACTGTAACGCCGTCCTTCCATGGTACGACCAGTGAACTCATCGACAATAACCACCTCGTTATTTTTCACGATATAATCAACATCACGCTGAAAAAGAGTATGCGCCTTCAATGCCTGATTTAAATGGTGTAACTGTTCTATGGCATCAGGCTCATAGAGATTATCAACACCAAGCAACTGTTCACCCAGTGCAATTCCCTCATCTGTCAACGAAACCTGCTTTGCCTTTTCATCAACCTCGTAATGCTCTTCTTCCTTAAATGCAGACATAATTTTATCTACATTATGGTACATTTCGGTGGATATCTCCGCGGGACCGGAAATGATTAAAGGCGTTCTCGCTTCATCAATAAGAATTGAATCAACTTCATCGACGATGGCGAAATTAAAACCACGCTGGCAGAAATCATCAAGGTCAAACTTCATGTTATCACGCAAATAATCAAAACCAAACTCATTATTAGTTCCGTACGTAACATCTGCAGCATAGGCCTCACGCCTCTCGCTGTCTCCCATATCATGAACAATTTTTCCGACTGAAATACCGAGGAAGTTGTACACGGCTCCCATCCAATCCGCATCACGGGAGGCGAGGTAATCGTTGACTGTAACCAGGTGAACACCTTTTCCTCCAAGGGCATTCAGATACACAGGCAAGGTCGAAGTAAGTGTCTTCCCTTCACCTGTCTTCATTTCAGCAATTTTCCCCTGATGAAGAATGACACCACCAATAAGCTGTACATCATAATGGCGTTCACCAAGAACCCGTTTCCCGGCCTCACGCATGGTTGCGAAAGCTTCCGGCAACAGTTTATCGAGATCTTCTCCCTTGGCAACACGCTCACGAAACTCAACGGTTCTGGCAGCGAGCTGTGCATCATCGAGAGAGCTTACCGTTTGTTCCAGTTCATTGATACGGGTCACTAAAGGTTGGATCTGTTTCAGTGTCCTGTCATTTTTGGTACCAAATACTTTGGTGAGCACTTTTCCTATCATTTTAATAATTCACTTTTTGAGTTTAATATTCATTACGACTGGACAACGTCTGCAACTATGTACTGCAAGGCTTCCTCATCACAGTCCGGAAATTTAGGACAATTCAAACAATCTCCCCATATTTTATGAGGCAGTTTATTTTTATCAATATCCGAGAATCCCTGCTTACGAAAGAAACCAGCCTGGTAGGTCAGGGTAAAAACTTTATCCAAACCAAAAGCATAAGCCTCTTCAAGACAGGCTCGGACCAGTTGACTCCCAACATTCCTACCCTGCATATTCTCAAGAACAGCAAGGGATCGAATTTCAGCTAGATCTTCCCAGGTAATGTGGAGAGCACACACTCCCAGAAGAGCACCATCTTCATCAACAAAGATCTTGAAATCACGTAATTGATCGTACAAGGAACTGTACGATCTTCCAAGAAGAAGCCCCTTTTCAGCATAATAATTTAAGAGAGAATGGATTTTTTTAACATCCTCTATTGTGGCATTTCGTATCATTACAGCTTAATTCCTGATAATTTTCTTTTTTTTCTCGGCCTCAATCCGTATCACCTCCAGCACCCGCTCTCCCTCTCCACTATCCTGGGGAGGAACTGTATAACTTTCCTTGGTCACTGGCGGGTAAAGAAGAAATTGTCCGGCCCAAACACCCAGAATAAACATCCACAGGAAAATACAGAAACAGACAACTGCGATCCCGGCAATGCCACTTCCAGTTAATTGGAATTTAACCTTCTTAATCGTTTTTTTTCGTTTTCTGGGAGCCATTTGGAGGTATTAAGACCCTTGCCGACTACATCTTTTCAGGTGCAGTAAGGCCCAGTATCTCCAACCCGTTTCTGAACACCTGTTGCAACGCAGTTACCAGGCAGAGACGGGCATCAGTGGTGGACGCCGGTACTTTATCAGGATCTATCACTTTGTGTTTGTTATAATAACTATGCCAATCACCCGCAAGTTCCATGAGAAAAAAGATGGCGCGATGTGGTGCCAAATCGTGGGCAGCGGAATCTATGGCTGCCGAAAAAGAGGAGATGCGTTTTAAAAGCTGTATTTCTTCAGGCTCTTGAAGAAGCGAAAGGTCTGCCTCCTGAACGCCTGGAACCGCAATACCAAGACCCTTTGCTTTTCGTAAAATTGAGCACAGGCGGGCATGTCCATATTGCACATAATATACAGGATTCTCTTTCTCTTCACTGGTGGCAAGATCAAGATCAAATTCAAGCTGACTGTCGGCCTTACGCATCATAAAATAGAACCTGGCGACATCTGCACCAACCATGTCAAGAAGTTCATCCACGGTAACAAAAGTTGCTTTACGAGTGGACATCTTCACCTGTTTTCCGTTTCTGGTCAGCGTCACAAACTGATGGAGAACCACTGTCACCTTTTTAGAATCAAAACCAAGTGCTTCAAGACCTGCCATAACATCAGGAACAGTAGCGATATGATCGGAACCGAACACATCGACCATCCAGTCAAAACCACGCCTGAACTTTTCACGATGATACGCAATATCCGGCAAACGATAAGTCGGTTCACCTGTTTTTTTGATTATAACCCTGTCCTTTTCGTGCCCAAACTTCGTAGTCCTGAACCAGACTGCATCATCTTTTTCATAAACCAGGCCTTTATCACGCAATTCTTGAACCACCGACTCAATATGGCCTTCATCGTATAGAGTATGCTCATTATAATAGTTGTCAAACTCTATACCCATCCGTTTCAGAGTGGAGGAAATATCTGCAAAAATCAGTTCAACAGCCTTCTCTGTAAATGGCCGTACATCCAGCTTATCCAGCAAGGTTGCGCCTTGCTCATCGACAAGTTCCTGCGCGATATCTCTTATATATTCTCCTTGGTATCCATCTTCCGGAAAATCAAAATCTTTTCCTAAAAGCTCCAAGTAACGCGCCCGTGTAGACTGGCCAAGCACACGCATTTGACGACCAGCATCATTAAAATAATATTCCCGGTAAACAGAATATCCAGTTGCTTCGAGCAACCGGGCAATGGCATCGCCCAAAATAGCCTGTCGCCCATGCCCAATACTCAAAGGACCAGTGGGATTGGCACTGACAAACTCAACCATCACTTTTTTTCCCTTGCCCGTCGAAGACCTTCCGAAATCAGCGGCTTCAGCAAAAACGGGATGAAGAATATCCTGCCAGACCTTTTGTTGAAGAAAAATATTGACAAATCCTGGCCCTGCAATTTCGAGTTTATCTATCATTGAATCATCAACGCTTAGCAACTCCACAAGAGCCGCGGCGAGCTCACGGGGATTTCTCTTTTCCATCCCCGCCATGACCATTGCCATATTGGTGGAATAATCACCCTGACCTTCACGTTTAGGAACCTCAAGAGAATACTTGCCGGCTGCCTGATCTGACCAAATGCCATCGCTGACTCCCTGTCTGAAACAGGCATCAATTAATTTTTGTAAATCGTTAATAATCATTTAAATATACTTTCGTTCGTTATTATTTCCAAAAAGACAGAGTACCTCGTAAGATATACTCCCCATCCAGCCGGCGATCTCATCGCCACTAATTGTAGCATTGTGTTTCGAGCCCATGATAACCACAGTATCACCAGCCTGTACACCATCTATGTGAGTAACGTCAACCATACACAAATTCATACAGATCCGTCCTCTTATTTTTGCGCGTTGACCACGTATGAGTACTTCACCTTTGTTGGACAGGCTTCTGGACAATCCATCTTCATAACCGACTGGAAGCACAGCAAGTTGAGTCTCTCTTTTTGTTATGTAGGTATGTCCGTAACTCACTCCAGAATTCTTTGGAACCGTTTTTACCTGTAAAACCCTGCTGTGAAATTCCATGGCAGGCCGCAACAATGCCCCTGTTTCAAAATCGACGCCTAAATGTCCGTCTGGATAGTATCCATAAAGAGATATACCAGCTCTTACCATATCACAATGGGTCTGAGGAAAATAGAGGATTCCACCGGAATTAGCGATGTGCCGGGTAATAGTATTCAGCCCGAGCTTATCAAAAACTCGAAACTGTTCTTTTGTTTGCGAAGAAGCGCGGTCATCTGTCTGCGGGAAATGACTGGCAACACCTGCTACCTTTATTCCGGGTAGTTGCTTCATGGCAGAAAGAAATTCTGGTAGGGAATCGGGGAACACCCCCAGCCTG
Organism: uncultured Desulfocapsa sp.; assembly: GCA_947311435.1. Lineage (GTDB taxonomy): Bacteria > Desulfobacterota > Desulfobulbia > Desulfobulbales > Desulfocapsaceae > Desulfocapsa. The sequence goes on along the minus strand of CAMZKT010000027.1, from coordinate 991 downwards.
TTCATTCCACAATCAACCTTCACATGTACGGGAATGATAGTTCCCTGATTCACTGCCTCATCCGAAAGAGCCTGAGCACTTTCCATACAGAAAATAACCGGGATAAGTTTGTACTCGAAAAAGAGAGGCACGTGGGAGCGAAGACAGCCCAGAAAAACGAAAATATTCCCACGTACGCCAGACTCTCGGAGGCGCACTCCCTCACCAACCTCAGCAACGCCAAAATCCCAGCAACCTGCCTCGGAAAAAACTTTCGCTGCCTCCTTCATTCCATGTCCGTAAGCATCTGCCTTCACCATGGCAAGTAAACGGCAGCCATTACCTGACCTTTTTTGGAGAAGTTGGAAATTATGCCGAAGGGCTGAAAGATCGACAACAATTTTATTTAATGATTGCATGCCATAAGCGACTGTTATTTATGATCGATGCTGCTTGATGTTTGCCCGTGGCGTTGTTGCCATGCCACCCAGCTGTGTCTGCTGGAAAAAAACAAGCCCCATCCGATGGACACATAAAAAAGCCCCAGCAATTCGTTGGGAAGCGAAGAGTGGCGTAAAAGATAGCCCGCAACTATCATCAATACAACCAGTAACCATGTTTTAGCCGAATACACACCACCGAGACACTTTCCTTCTCGAGTGGATACAATTCTTTCTATGCTTTTTCGAGCCGATTTATCAAGCAGAACAAAAGACTTCATAGAACCAATAATCAAGGAAGGAAAAACTATCCATAATTGATTCACAGCACGTAACCAGACAATACCGCGAGACATCAGCAGCAGGCCAACAATGGTCCACAACAATGCAGCGACGAACAAATGTACCAAAGAGGACGCCCGTGTCCATCCTGTGTTTTTCCAATCCATTTTATTTGATAAACTCGTAAAAAGGTTAAAATCTCGATGGCTAAGTAAAAAGCTTCATATGCGAGGCGCACATTTTTTGTTTAATTTCGGCGTACTAAGGTACGTTGAAATTAAACAAAAAAT
>CAMZKT010000026.1 GCA_947311435.1 uncultured Desulfocapsa sp. | reverse complement strand
GACACTTGCGAAATTGACCAGAAAAAACGTGGTTACAAACTTATGGACCCTTCCTAAAATAAAGAAAAACTTCGCAACCTTTCTTAAAAACCAGGGCCGGGAGGATTATTTAAAAAGATAAGCACTCATCCACACAGAGTAAGAGAATGTCACACTTGGCTTGCTTCGGTATATGTTTAATAAGTCACAGTCTACCGTAATCAGTTACAAATGAAGAGTGTACGTCTTTTTTCTTCCCCTTCCAGTATCATTTCCTTATAGTATAAGATATTTTTAAGATAAAAAATCACTCTTTCTGATTCATGCTATTTGCCCCCCCTCTCCAAACAGCAACACTCATCCGACGATACAAGCGTTTCCTGGCTGACGTCACAACGGCTGATGGGCAAGAAGTCACTGTCTATTGCCCGAACACCGGCTCCATGCGCGGCTGTTCTACACCAGGCAGTCGTGTATTGCTCTCCACATCCCCCAATCCCAAACGAAAATATTCCCAAACACTGGAAATGGTCAAGGGTGAAACAAGCTGGATAGGTGTGAATACCGGGCTTACCAACGCTCTTGTTGCCGAGGCCATTATGAATGGGCGAATTCAGGAATTGCGAAACATCGATACGCTGACAAGAGAAGTTACAACATCTCAATCCAATCGACTCGACCTGCTCCTGGAACGTGGCACATCAAAAATTTACGTAGAAATAAAGAACTGTTCTCTTGTCGAAGATGGCTGGGCCATGTTTCCAGATGCCACTACTGTGCGAGGCACAAAGCATCTCAACGAACTGGCAAGACTTGTGGAGAAAGGGCATCAGGGCCTGATCTTTTTTTGTATACAACGAATGGATGCCCGCTCTTTTAAACCAGCAGCTCATATAGACCCGCTTTATGCAAAAACACTTGCTGAAGTATGTGAACAGGGAGTACAAATGCTTGCCTATCAAACTGAAATAAGTCCCTACTCCATAATTGTTGACAAAGCCATCCCCTGTTTTCTCAATAACAGGCAACATCGGTGCATTTTATGAAATCAAAAAATAAAGCTGTTATTCTTTTCAGCGGTGGCTTGGATTCCACCACCGTTTTAGCCATGGCCCAAAAAGAAGGCTATTCCTGTTACTGTCTCAGTTTCCAATATGGGCAAAAGCAGACCATTGAACTGATAAAAGCCAGGAAAATAGCTCTTAACAACCAGGTTACAAAACATCTTGTGTTAAATCTGGACCTTGATAAAATTGGAGGTTCCGCACTGACGGACTCCATTGAAGTGCCTAAAGCTGATCAGATTGAAAAACAACAGAACGGGATTCCAATTACCTATGTACCTGCAAGAAACACTATCTTCCTTTCCCATGCCGTAGCTTGGGCAGAAGTTCTTGGGGCAGCAGATATTTTTGTGGGAGTAAATGCAGTGGATTATTCGGGATATCCAGACTGTCGCCCGGAATTCCTTGAAGCCTTTACACACATGGCAAATCTTGGGACAAAAGCTGGGGTGGAAGGAAAAAAAAAATTCAGGATTCACGCACCTTTAATGAGAATGAACAAGGCGGGAATCATCAAAACAGGAATGAAACTCGGAGTTGATTACTCCAAAACCCACAGCTGTTACGACCCGGTGGATGGAAAAGCCTGCGCCAGATGTGACGCCTGCCTGCTCCGCAAAAACGGATTTGCAGCTGCTGGAGTTTCCGACCCGACCGACTACGTAAAAAAATGAACAAAGATCATTAAAGGTATACTTGTAACTGTTCAGCAGCACTTCATCTGTGTTCGATCAGGCCTACTCACAGAGGACTACTCTAGTTCGCAAACCTGCTTGAACACATATAAAGCACTGCTGAACAGTTACATCTCGATGTTTTTGGTGATTTTTCAATTCCACCTGAATAGTTACGTATACTCTTACAATTCCTGATGGCTTATTCGGCCGCCCATTAAAGTCAGGACTGCTTTCCCCTTCAATCTCCAGTTCAAAAAAGGAGAGTTCTTCCCCTTGGAAAGAATGGACTCTTTGGTGTACACAAACTCTTTATCAGGGTCTATCACAGTCACATCCGCCACACTTCCCAGAGCAAGAGTGCCGCCATCCACTCCCAGAATACGAGCGGGTGCCCCAGACATCAACTCCACCATACGTGCAACATCAATCAGTCCGTCTCTGACCAAACTCAGACTGAGTGCCAAAGAGGTCTCGAGGCCGATAATTCCGTTTGCTGCCTGATCAAATTCAAGTTCTTTTTCAAGTACAGAATGGGGAGCGTGATCGGTGGCAATAGCATCAAAGGTACCATCCTGCAAACCTCTCTTTATGGCCTGCCTGTCTTCTTCCGTTCGCAGTGGCGGATTCATCTTGGCATTGGTGTTATACTCACCCACCGCCTCTTCGGTCAGAGTAAAATAATGGGGTGTGGTCTCTGCTGTAACCCGCACACCTCTGGCCTTTGCCTGACGAATAAGATCTGTGGCTGCAGCAGTACTCACATGGGCTATATGAGTGCGCTGTCCGGTGAGTTCAGCCAAAGCAATTTCACGAAAAACCATTATGGACTCGGCAGCAACGGGAATTCCACGCAATCCCAAGCGAGTGGAAACCACCCCTTCATTCATGGAACCATTCCGACTCAAAGCCAACTCTTCGGAATGGGACATGAGCAACAGATCATGACTGCCGGCATACTCCATGGCTCGACGCATCAATTGACTGTCCAGAACCGGCAAACCATCATCGCTGACTGCTACAATACCAGCCGCCTTCATCTCACCATATTCAGCAAGACCAGTACCCTGGCTCCCCTT